>CALEKV010000102.1 GCA_937902525.1 uncultured Candidatus Saccharibacteria bacterium
CAGGGAAGTGGTGGCAAGCAGTACAGGCGCAAGTTTTGATTTTTTGGAGTATTTGTTAAGGCAGTCTGGCATTAACTATGAAAAAGCGTTTGAAAAAGTATTACAAGCCGTTATGCCAGGTGATAATAAATTACTTATGCCCGGTGCGGCGGAGCTGATTGCTTTTTTAGCAATATCGGGCGAACATCATGGCATTTTGACTACTGGTACTGTACCTAATCAAAGCCTAAAAGTAGCGGTCCTGCAAAGAATCACCAGGCAAGCGATACCAGCCGAAGTTACGAGCGTACCAAACAAAAGTGCTGATTTCGTGCAAAATCGTAGGCGCGGTAATTTGTTTTACATCACACCACAACTAAGCGGAGTAAGCAGTGGCTTGATGGCTAAGACTATTATTTTAATTGATGACAAGGCCAGTAACTTAACGGAATCGCATCCGCATATTATTGCTATGCACGTGCCTGCTAATCCAACCACACAATCACATACACTCGAGAGTATTGGTCATTATATTAAGCGCACCTTCTCCTAGATATGACTGAACCCCATACGGGGTTCAGCTTTAAGCTCGACCCGTATGGGGCTATGGTTTGATGGCGCGCGACAGGCTGGGCGTACCAGTTGCATCTGCGCTGTTTGGTTTGACAGTCAGCACATCGCCGCCACCGGTAGAAGTCACGAAGTGTTTCGCAATGGCTACATTCAAGATGTCTTCGAACTTCTTCAACTCCGTGATGACTACTTTGCGGGCTGCTGGCGCAATCGCGTTTAGCTTGCCGTAGCGCCTGAGGAGTTTGATCAAACCGGGCATGTCAATAACTTTGTAGGTCGGCGCTACCCGGCGGATGGTTATGGTGCCGCTGGTTAGGTTGAGCGTCCTGGACTTTTTGAACAGATTGGCAAAGTTTGCGCTTACTATGGCAGTAATCTCGTCAACGCCACTTTTGATGGCTTTATCCTGTAGGTCTAGTTCTGGCCGGTAGCGGGTGACTACGCGGCTGATTTCTTCATCCATCTTTTTAGTGAGCTGTGTTCGCTTTGCGACTCCTCGAGCGATTTCGCTAACGAGCACATCAAGCCGTTCTTTGGCCAGCTCCACTGTTTCAGACATCTCGGGGCACCTCTCTGTTGTTTGTGTTCTTCATATAATACAATATTTTTTTGTGGCACATGGCGTAATTGACCCAACTGTATGTACTAGGCAGGGATTGTTTTTCCACAAAACTGTGGATAACTTTGCAAAAAGCCAAGAATGTTAAAAATACACAAAAAAATGCTTGCAAGTGGGTAGTGGTGGGTTGTATGATGAGTTTAGTGGAAAACAGCGGGACACCAGCCAAAGGTTTCCGGCAAAACAAAAACCACAAAATATTAAAAATCTAACGTTTAACGCCGAAAGGTTATTAATCAGCGAAACGCTATGGATTACTTTGAACGAAAGCTCGATGATAAGCGGCGGTTAACCATACCGACGGAGCTTAGGGCAGAGTTTGCAAGCGGCGTTGTATTAACCAGGGGGTTTGGCGAATACTTACACATGTACCCACGGCAAGTATGGGACAGGGAAGTTGAACCGGCCCTGGCTGGCAACAACATCTTTGATGAGGAGTTGGCCGACCTGAATGTGCGTTTTAGGCGGGGCAAGATTACCCAGGCACTCGACCAAAAACAGGGTCGGGTAACAGTTGAGCAGCATTTGCTTGATTATGGTAGCATTACCCGCGAAGTCGTGGCGGTACGCGTAGGGCAATATTGGCGCCTTGGTGCACCCGACAAATTAGCATAGTTTACTTTACCGTTATAGTTACAGCACATTAACAATTTGATAAAGCGATATCCTCGAGATCAACAATCTGGTAGTGAGGCAGTGGATTCTTGGCCCACATTAAAAACTGCCGAGTGTTCCTTCCTTAAAATACCTCCCAAAAAAACTCCACCTCACACATAAGTCTCTCAATGGCTAAGGCAATCGAATTATGATTCTGTTTCAGATTCTCCATCGGTGGCCGCAGCCACACTTATACACAAAAACAAACATTCTTTGCGAAAACAAAAATGCTTCATTACCAGTTTGGTGATCTCGAACTACTCCGTTTTGGCTATGCTAAAATGGGGAAGATGAGTATCAAAGAACATCCACCACTTCATGTTCCGGTTTTACTGAATGATACGCTGCGACTGCTTGACCCTAAAATAGGTGAGAATTATCTTGACCTGACGGCTGGGTACGGCGGACACGCAGGCGAGATTTTAGCAAAAACTAAAAACTATGAGGACTCGTGCTTGGTCGACCGCGATGAATTTGCGATTGCAAATTTGGAGCAGTTTGAAAGGCGCGGTGTCCGACTTTTGCATACTGACTTTTTGCAAGCTGCCCAGCAGCTGGTAAGGGAAGGCACGCAATTTAGTTTGATCTTACTTGACTTGGGGGTGTCGTCACCTCAGCTCGATAGGGCTGAACGAGGATTTTCCTTTACAAACAACGGTCCCCTGGACATGCGCATGGACGCTCGCCAATCACTGACAGCCGAAAGGGTAGTAAATAAATGGAGCAAAGACGAGCTGGTGCGGATTTTCCGGGAATACGGTGAAGAGCCGCACAAGGCCGCGCATATGTATGCCGATGCTATCTATAAGCACCGGCCGCTACACACAACCGAGGAACTCGCAGACACTATCAAACAGGCATACCGTGGCCCATGGCGCAAAACCCATCCGGCAACGCGTGTGTTTCAGGCCATCCGCATTGCGGTTAACGATGAGCTTGGACAGGTTGAACAAGCCATGCCTCTGTTGCCGGGGTTGCTAAAACCAGGCGGCAGGCTGGGGGTTATTAGTTTTCACAGCCTGGAAGACCGAATCGTTAAACAATATTTTGCGGAACAAAAAGCCAGTGGGTATGAGGCCGAATTAGATATCCTGACCACACACCCTGTGCTTGGCGAAATATCAGACGTTCACAACCCGCGTTCACGTAGTGCAAAGCTACGTGTCGCCGTGAAAAAATAAAACAAACAGAAAGGAGATGTAGCACTATGCCAGTACGCATCTCAGTCCAATATCAGGATCAAGAGTCACAGGTTGACGTCCACTTTAAATAAGGGCGCGTTAGCTAAAGAATCTCTTAACTGATGAATTATCTTGGCACCTAGGGCGCTAGCGGTAAAAAGCCACTGCGCCCACGGGCCAAAAGTTAAAAATAGCAAACATAAACATCAAAACACCACCATGCAATATACAAGAACAATGCAATTTAATAGCCGGCGCCAAACCAACTGGCAGCGTAATCAAAACACGGTTGCTTTCGCCTCTGCTATCAAACTTGGCCCGGTTACCCATACGGTGCTGATTGCCCTGATGATCACTATTTTGGGGTTAATATACCTAACGCAAGCTACTCGCGCCAGCGGTTATGATTACACGGCAAGTGAAGTACAGGGCAAAATCAGCGCCTTGACTGATCAAAAGAAAGAGCTTGAGGTGCAAAACGCTCGCTTGATGGCGCTACAATCAGTGAAAAACAGCAGCGTGGCTAAAGCTATGACTACACCAACCGATGTGCAACACGTGGCGGAGTAAGGCGCGGCAGTGGATTTTGTAAAAGGCAGTCGAACGCGCACGCTAGCCATTTTGATTTTAGTGGTGATGGTTATTTTTTTTGCACGCCTTTTTTATATTCAAATTGTCAGGCATAGTTATTATACGGCACAGGCAGACGGTGAATATATTAAGCAGTTTACCCTACATGCTCAGCGCGGTGAATTATTTGCACTCGAAAACGACACGCCAGTAAAATTGGTGATGAACGAAACGGTCTATACTGTTTGGGCGGATCCAAAAGTAGTGACGGAGAAGCAAAAGGTTGTTGATGTATTAAACCGGGTGGCTGGGGGCAATACGCGCCAGAATTTCAGCCGGTATCTTGATATAAAAGAATCACGTTATCAGGTATTGGCCAATAAGGTTACCCGTACTCAGGCAGAACTGATAAAAAAGGAAAAGTTGGCGGGTATTGGGTTTGACGCTATCAGCCAACGCGTTTACCCGGAAGGCAAGCTAGCAAGCCAGGTGCTTGGTTTTGTTGATACCAATGGTGATGGTAAGTATGGGTTTGAGCAGTTTAACGACATTGCGCTAAAAGGGAAGGATGGCAGCTTGCAAACAGTTACGGATGTCCGTGAGGTGCCGCTGACAATCGGTAATAAAAATGTTAAAACACCTGCAATAGATGGCAAGGATACTGTTTTGACAATTGACCGCGGCATTCAGACCAAAGTAGAGCAGGTTTTGACCGCTGCAGGTGAGCGGACTCACGCTACTCATGTCAGCGCCGTAGTGATGGACCCAAATAATGGCCATGTTTTGGCTATGGCCAGCACGCCCACATATGATCCAGGTAAGTTAAACGAAGTTGGTGACGTGGCACTATTTAATAACCAAACTATCAGTACGCCATACGAAATTGGCTCGGTGGCAAAATCATACACGGTAGCTATGGGGTTAGATACTGGGGTGATTAACCCTGACAGCACGTATGTTAACACTGGAGCAGTGGCGGTTGGTGGTGAAGTCATAAATAATGCTGATAAAACACGCAAGTTGGGTACTATAACTATGCAAGATGCTCTGGATTGGTCTTTAAACACCGGAATGGTGGATATTGCGGAACGTCTGGGTGGCGGTATCAATAAGACCGCTCGTAATACAATGTACGGCTATTTTCACGATAAGTTCAGACTGGGCCAGTCAACGGGCATCGAACTTGCCAACGAGGCGCCTGGCACGGTGATATCACCTGACGAGCAACAAGGTAATGCCGTCAGGTATAGTAATATGAGCTTTGGGCAAGGTATGGACGTCACAATGGTGCAGTCATCGGCGGCGTTCTGCGCGGTTGTAAATGGCGGCACGTATTACCAGCCAACTGTAATAGCAGGTTATGTGGAAGGTGAGAATTATCAAAAGTTGGCAGCTAAGGTGGTACAGCAAAATGTATTAGCCCTAGCGCATCGGCCAAAGCGCGCGAAATGATACACCAATCACATTATGCTACTTATAAACCAAGCGACAGGGAGGGTTACTACATTGGCGGCAAGACCGGAACTTCACAAACCATAGACCCCAAAACTGGCAAATATCGTGACGATGAAACTATTGCGACGTACCTGGGTTTTGGTGGTAACGATGTAAACAAGCCGTCCTACGTTATTATGACTAATGTATCTGGCGGCGGTAACTTTGGTGGCGGTGTCGACGCTAAACCGATTTTTAATGAAATATCAAATTGGCTAGTAGACTACTTGAAGCTGCAGCCAAAAGGATAGATAATGATTATTATGGAATTGAATACGTTAACAGGCGAAATGAGTGCAATGTTCGTGCTTTCGGTAGCATCATTTTTAATAGCAATGCTGTTAACGCCAATCTACACTACGGTTGCATATAAATATAAATTTTGGAAAAAGATCCGCCAAAATAGCACGGACGGTAAAAAGCTCCAAGTATTCAACAAACTCCATGCAGCAAAACACATGCGGCACATTCCAACTATGGCAGGAGTAGTGGGGGTGGTGGCAATAACCGCTGTAACACTTACAACAAATTTGGATCGCGCGCAAACGTGGTTGCCGTTAGCATCGCTACTTGGTGGCGGCTTGGTGGGCATTATTGATGACCTGATTAATGTACGTGGCAACGGTAGGGGAGTGGCGGGTATGAGGAGCAGTATCAAGTTTGCCATGATTGCCCTGCTAGGCTTAGCCTTGGGCTGGTTCTTTTACTTTAAACTTGGCTATAACTCTATTCACATTCCGTTTGCTGGCGACTGGATTGTGGGTTGGTGGATCATTCCAGTTTTTGCTTTTGCCGTAGTTGCTACTGGTAATGCCGTTAATATCAGTGATGGTCTTGATGGATTAGCGGGCGGATTGTTGTCGGTTAGTTTTACGATTTTTGGCGTGATTGCACTCTTACAAGGGCACACTAGCTTGGCGGGCTTTTGCTTTACCGTGGTTGGGGCATTGTTGGCGTACCTGTGGTTTAATATCTATCCGGCACGCTTTTTTATGGGTGATGTCGGCAGCTTTGCTTGGGGCACTACGCTTGGTGTAGTGGCTATGCTCACTAACACATTGTTTTTGTTGCCGATTATTGGCATTGTGTTTGTTACCGAAGCCGGTTCGAGCTTATTGCAGATTATCAGTAAACGCTTGTTTCACCGCAAGATATTTATCAGCGCACCCATACATCATCACTTAGAGGCCAAGGGTTGGCCCGAGGTTAAAGTTACCATGCGGTTTTGGGTGATTGCGTGCGTGGCCGGTTTTGTTGGGTTGTTGTTAGCGCTGGCCGGGGGGTACATTGTTTAGCCGTAACAACGCCAAGCGGCGTAAGATTGATGAGATTGCCGGCCAAAGGGCGCACCGGCCAGATTATCAAATAGTATTATATATTGGGTTATTGATGCTGATTGGCTTGGCGATAATGTATGCCATTGGACCACAACGCGCCAATGTTATGAATAACGCTCATGGTACAGATTTTTATACCGATACCTATTTTGCAGTCAAACAAGTCATTAGTTTGGTTCTGGCTATTGGCGCGTTCATAGTGGCGTCAAAAATTCCGTTCGCATGGTTTAAAAAGCACGCTCAGACTTTTTTTATTGCCGGGTTGGTGTTCTGCGCCCTGTTGTTTCTGTTTGGGAATCTGTTAAAAATTGATTCAATTGCTACTAATACGCTCGGTGCTTACCGTTGGTTTAACCTGGGTACACTGGGCAGCTTCCAGCCGGCAGAGTTTTTAAAGTTCGGGCTGTTGATTTATCTGGCTGTCTTTTTAGGCGCCCGTGCCCGTAACGGCTTGCTGAATGATACCGGGAAGACTATCATACCTGTCGTGGTTGCTACGCTGGTGGCGTTGTTTTTTGTGGTGGTTATCCAAAAAGATATGGGCACGGGTATTGCAATCGGCAGCATTGCTGCATCGATTTTGATGGTAAGTGGCATTGACCGGCGCACTGGTATTAAATTACTGATTGGCGTTATGATTTTAGGCACGGTTGCGATTGTTGGTACGGAACACCGCCGCGAACGGCTAATGACATTTTTAAACGGTGACGACCATAGCGTTTCGGCGGACGATAACAGTTACCATATTCGCAACGCCATGATTGCGATTGGCACCGGTGGCTTGTTTGGGCGTGGTATTGGCAATAGTATTCAGGCAACTGGTTATTTACCGGAAGCCATCAATGACTCTGTGTTTGCAATTTTGGGTGAAATGTTTGGCCTGGTTGGCGTGTGTGTGATTTTGGGGATATTCACGGCATTGCTGTTAAGGCTGCTAAAAATTACAGATAGGCTGCCAGACATGAGTATGCGTCTTGTAGTGGCTGGTGTATTTGGCTGGCTGGCGGCACACGTTGTGCTTAATGTGGCGTCTATGATTGGCGTGGTGCCGTTGACGGGCATTACTTTACCACTGCTTAGTTTTGGTGGCACCAGCATGCTGTTTATTACTGGCGCCATGGGGCTGGCTTTTCAGATGTCAAAGTATACTAATCATTCGGCAACCATAACACAGGAGGCGGCTCATGCGGATTCTCGCGGCCGGCGGGGGATCGGGCGGGCACGTGTCGCCGGTCGTCGCACTATTTAACGAACTAGCAAAGCAGGATAAACATCTGACGGCTATGTTTGTTTGCGACAAGGCGTTTGAGGCACAGTCGCGTGGTTTGATGGAAAAAGTGTCAGTGCCGGTCGATGTACGTGTGGTACGTAGCGGCAAGTTTAGGCGCTACGCTCACTTAACAAAATTGCAACACTTAACGGTGCCTGGTTTGGCCTGGAACAATTTTAAAGATATCTTTAAAATTATGGCTGGTTTTTTTGAGAGCTTGGCGTTATTGCGCCGATTTAAGCCTGACGTGGTATTTACTAAAGGTGGTTTTGTGTGTTTGCCGGTCGGCTTGGCGGCACATTTGTTAAACATCCCGCTTGTTATTCATGATTCCGATACTCGCCCGGGGTTGACCAATCGTTTTTTGTCAAAGTGGGCAAAGGTTATAGCAACAGGCTCGCCGCTAAGTAACTATAACTATCCGGCAAGTAAGAGTCATTATATAGGCGTGCCAATTAGTCCGTTATTTAAACCAAAAACGGCAGCCGAACAGGCCAGTGCTAAAAAACAACTCGGGTTTAATCCAGATAAACTGCTGGTTGTAGCGGTAGGCGGTGGCTTGGGGGCTGAAAGTATAAATAACGCCATGGGTAAGGC
Organism: uncultured Candidatus Saccharibacteria bacterium; assembly: GCA_937902525.1. Lineage (GTDB taxonomy): Bacteria > Patescibacteriota > Saccharimonadia > Saccharimonadales > Saccharimonadaceae > Saccharimonas. The sequence continues at coordinate 8,278 of CALEKV010000102.1, forward strand.
GGCTAAATCCCTGTACGACCAAGGCATTAGCGCATTTGTAGTCGCTGGTAAGCAGCACTTTCAAGCCACATTGCAAACAGTTCCGCGGCATAAGTCATATAAAATTGTGCCATTTGTTTATGAACGGATGGATCAAGTATTGGGCGCGGCGGATATTGTAGTGACACGGGGAAGCGCCACGTTCTTGCAGGAGCTTGCCGGCCTGGCCAAAGCCGTAATTATCGTGCCAGCGCATCAGTTGAGTGATCAAATAAAAAATGCAAAAGTTTTTCACGGTGCTAACGCCGCTATTGTGGTTGATAATGATGGTATTGTCAAAGATGATAGGCTGGAGCAGGCAATTTTAACCTTGGCAGACGACCCAATATTACGCAAGGAACTAGGGAGGCGCTTGCATTCATTTGCCAAGCCAAATGCCGCCCGCGATTTAGCTCGGCTGATAATGACGGCCGTAAAGCGCTAGTGTATAATGAATTAGGATATGGGGTTGTTGCGGAAAAAAGTACCGCCAGTACCAAGCCGGCGTTTGGAACACAGTGAGCAGGGAAGGGTACGCGCTCCCCTGCCTGATTTAGATGCGCGTTACACGTTCCGGCGTAACCGCACGCTGACCGGTAGTTTGTCGTCAAACGTATCGAGCGTAAATGAACATAACGCCGAACTTAAATCGGACCGCGTGCACACGCACCATTTGCGCCACTACCGTCGGCGCGTCTCAGCTGCGCTAGTGGTCGTAGTGATTGTGGCGATTGGCATGGCCTATCTTTTGTATCAGTCCATATTGGGCGCGACTATTTTCACGGTCGCGCCGCGCAGTATCGATACAGCCTTGTATGCTAATGCCATCCACGACTATTTGTTGAAGTACCCGCTTGAGCGTTTTAGATTCAGTCTTAATACCAACAGCTTGACTAGGTATTTGCAGGCTAACGGCTATCCGGAAATAGAATCAATCGACCCTACCGTGACTGCTGCAGGCTTTGGTAAAGCCGGCGTGCACGTAACCTTCCGTACTCCGGCCGTGGTGTGGCGTACTGGTGGCGCTATTATGTTTGTGGATGCAAATGGTAATGCGTTTAGCCGTAATTACCACCAGGAGCCAAATGTACAGGTAGTTGATCAGACCGGCATTCCAGCGCAAGGCAATCAAGTGTTGGCTAGCAATAGCTTCCTGGGTTTCATTGGTAAAGTGATTGGCCGTATGAAAGAAAACAATTACACTGTGACACATATTACCTTACCCGCTAGCACAACTCGCCAAGTACAAGTGACCGTTCAAGGCGCCAGCTACCCAATTAAATTTAGTATCGACCGCCCGGCAGGGGAGCAGGCCGAAGACGCCGCACGGGCCATTAGGTACCTTGCAAGCAATGGGATTAACGCGCAATACCTGGATGTTCGGGTGAGTGGTAGGGCGTTTTATCAGTAAACACTAAAAAGTGCCAACCCCTACCCAGCCGATAGTGTTCTAAATATGTTCGTTTTTATTAAACACTATATAAAAACATACAAAACAGGGAATTGCAAACTTTGTCAAATGATAGGGAAATGAGGTAGGGGATAACAAAAAATAAAAAATGTCAAATGTGATAAATGCGTTGTGGATAAATCCTAAATCATGGCGAGTCGTGCCAGCGGCCGTGAGCTGTTGTTGTAGCGGAGTGCTTTAGTTCACATATAGGCGTGGACGTAGTGCTTTTGATGGTATGTGCGATTAATAGTGGTTGCGATGTAGCCACTACCCTAGAACATGGTATTCTCACCAAAATAGCAGTCAGTATAGATGGGTGCTGATTCATCTTGCTCCAATATCTTCAATGTCGTAAAAGGTATATTGTGCGACGTTAAGTCTATGTAAAGTTTGCGCGACAAAAACCCATGCCCTGCGCCGCCACAGCCACAAGTCCACTAAGTTTTTTAGCCTAAGTCCCCACGTCCCGCAAACCCCCGGCTTATGTACTGTCCACAGCTTGTTTATGGCTCATTTATGGCTGGCGTCTACAAATTACCGCTAACTTGCACAAATCCCACCAACCAACACTCGCGCGGCTCGTATATAAAACGTTCTAATTATGTTCTATAACCCTAAGTCTTGGTTGATGTTCGCGCCCGGTTCTGTTAGTTTGCCGGTATTGTAGCTGGTTGCGTAACCAGGTTATGAATTTAGTAATGGTACTTTTATTTTTTGAATTATTCACGTTATTTATGGGGTGTTGGTTTTATTTTGGTTGGTTATGCTGCTGGTTTACCTTATTTTTAGCAAAGTTGGATCGGTGGGTTGCTTTTTTGCCTGCGGTTTTGGAACCGACGTGGTGCTTGATTTTTGGACTGTGGCTGGCGTGGTGTGACTTATGTTGAGCGCGGTCGATAGTGGCTTGGGCGCCGGCTCTGATGGTGCTCGCTCGGAGCTGCGGCGAGACTGCTTAGGGCTGTCGGGCTCTTTATTGCCTGGCGCTGATTGCGTGTCACTGCGTTCACTCGGTTCATTGCCTTTACGACCACGGCTACGACTGCGTTTACGCTTGGGCTTGTCGCCTCCTTCGGGATGGTGGTCGGTGCTGGCTGATGCGTCGGTGTTGTTGATGGGTGGTTGTGGCTCACGGCGTGTGTCGCTAGCCGTACTAGTGCTGGCTGATGGTGACTCTGTTGACGTAGCTTTTGCAGCAGCAGGCTGTAGCTTTTCTTCAAACGCGATGCCTTCCTTTTGCAAAAATTGTTTTTGGTTGTTGGTGTATTCCGGGTTGCCCTTGCCTTTTGTCTGCAAGGTTTGCGGTGGCATGATTTTGTTGCTTATCATCTGCTCTACCACGGCGCGTGGTTGGCCGTACGTGGCGCGAGTATTGGCAATAATCGCTGCAGTGTTGTCGGTTTTGGCGGTTGGCAGGTTCAGTGTGCGCGCACTAAACGCTGGGGCTTTTTCACCGTTAATAACCATGTTGATAATAAAGTTGCGGTTGTGCATCTGTAGTAAATCGTTTGGCTCGAATTGAGGTTCAAATTGTTTGGCTAAAATCGGCGCATCATCGGCGCTTACCCTAAAGCTAATCATGGTGCCGACGTTTCCAAACACGGCGTTGCGTACGGTGTCGCTCATCTGGCTGATGTACTGATTGGCCACGGTTAAGTTAAGGCCGTATTTGCGGGCTTCGCTTAAAATGGTAGCAAAACTATCCGTGGCAAAGTTTTGAAACTCGTCTACGTATAAGTAAAACGGCCGGCGATCTTCAATATTTGGTATGTCGCTGCGGCTCATGGCGGCAAGCTGGATTTTGGTGACAATAAATGCGCCCAATATACCGGCGTTATCTTCGCCAATCAAGCCCTTGCTTAAGTTGACGACTAATATTTTGCCGTCATCCATCATTTGGCGGATATTGAAGGTGCTGTGTGGTTGGCCAATAATGTTGCGGATGATGGGGTTGGCAGTAAAGGCGCCAACTTTGTTAAGTACCGGCGCGATGGCTTCGGCTTGGAACTTTTCGGTCCAGCTGTCAAATTCTACGTTCCAAAACTGCAACACCACCGTGTCGCGGCAATAGCTTAGGGTTTCTTTGCGGAAGCGCTTGTCGGTCAGCATGCGGGTGATGTCAAGCATGGTGGTCTCTGGCCTATCAAGTAGCGCTAAAATCGTGTAGCGCAAAATATATTCCAGGCGCGGCCCCCAGGACTCGCCAAACATGCGCTTTAATACTCCAATGACTTCGGAGCTGATGTTAGTTTTTTGGGCTGGATTAGTGACTTCTAGGGGGTTGAAGCCAAGCGGATATTCGGTGTCGGCGGGGTTAAAATAAACGACATCTTGCATGCGAGAGCCGGGGATAAACTTCATGTTGTTGATAGCGAAATCTCCGTGCGGGTCGATGATGGCGTAACCCTGGCCGTGGAAAATATCACTAAGTGCTAAAAGTTCCAATGTGCCGGATTTACCGGCGCCGGTTTGGCCAATTATGTACGCATGGCGGCTCCTGTCGTACCGTAACATACCAAACTGGTGGTTAATACCCCTAAAGTTTGTCACGCCAAAGGCGCTAATGTTTTCATCTATGGCGTCGTTGCCAGTGATGACTGGTAGTTTGGCTGGGGGTTCGGCGGTTTTGGTGGTGGCCCATACGATGTTTGGGGTTTCAACGTTGGTGTGCGGTAAGTGATAAACGCTGGCAACTTCCTCGATATTGAGCACGTATCCCCTATCGACAAACAGCCTGGCTTTGTATTTGGCCAGGTCTTCTTTTTTGAAACTGTCGTTAGCAATTTTAAAACCATTCAGATTAGTGCTGTTGAATTGCTTAAAAGTGCCAACCAGCGCTTGCATGCGCAATTTAGCATTGGTTTGGCTTTCGCCAAGGTACGCTAAGCGGATTTTCACCTGGTAGCCCAATTTGGTGGCTTTTTTTTCGGCTTCGGCTATCCGGGTTTTGTCGCGGTCGCTGACTTCTTTGACTGTAGCAGCGCCTCCCGTTCCGGCTTCTGGCGGTTTCCATAATGATTCAATGATTTGTCCGAACCACTTTAAGTCAAAATTCATATCGCCAAACAGACCGCTGGCGGTGCCTGATTTGACTTTGGCGATCCAGTTTTCGGCGCTTTTGTGCCAATCGTCGGCAACGGGGCGTACTAAAATTTGAATCCACAGTTCTTCACCCGTGTCCTCAAGTTTGGCGAGGGTGCCGGTGATGCCTGCTAATGGGTCCACTTCAAAGCTTTGAAATGTGCGGATTGGTAAAAATTCGTTGGCAGTTGGCACGATTTCACCAGTGTAGACTACGGTATGTTGGCGTTCGTGGCTGACGTAATCTTCCTCTGCTTCACTGATTTGTACGGTTGGATATTGGCTGTAGATCTGACCTTCAACGAAGCTTTGCAGGGCTTTGGGCGTCCATACGTAAAAACGTATGCGCCCTGCTACGCTGGCGATTTCAAAGCTTAGGTGCTCTTGGTAGCCGTTGTTTTCTTTTAACTCTTTAGCGTCGCGTAAAATACCATGCAGGCTGGCGAACATTTGCTCAGCGGCAAGCTCACTTTTGTCGTTAGCTTTTGGGATTTCTAGTACCAACAGCACGCTTTCAGTGTTTTTTACTACTGAAACGCTTTGGTTATTACGCCATGTTAGGTATACAAGCACAATTACAACAGGTACCCAAATGTACCATTGCAAAAGCGTGTTGACTATCCAGGCTAAAATTTCCATGTATCTTGGTTGATTGTATCACAAACAGGGGTGAAATGCAAGGGTGAGCGGAATAATAAGTAAAGAGGCCGCACGGAGAGCGGCTAAGGGGTGACCAGTGGTCACTCCCCGTGTAGCCTCTTCTGTGCGGCCAGGGCCGGGTGCTGCATTACTACGTGCAGCACATTCTTTCCCAGTACGCATCATCCGGGGGGGTCGGCACCAGGTAGTACCCGCTCACGTTGCCGTGTGCGTTTGTGCATAGGCCGAGAGAGTATGGATGCACGAGCCTGGATTTTTCGTCGTCCCCCCACTTGATACGGACATAGTCCACTGCCTGTGGATCCTCGTCGTCGTAGTCTGATACGAATACGATGACTCCATGTCGTGCGTAGCCAGGATCATCTGTTCGTCGTAGGGTGACGGGCATGCCGTCACGCAAGCGTTGGCGGTCAAGCGCCGGTGGTGCGAACGTGTTATTCATGCTGACTCCTAACGGTGTTGAAATACTCCAATAGCATTTCGACAACACTATTTATACCATATAAAAAAATAAAAATCCAGCGTATTGCTGGATTTTTAAAGATATGCACGTTTTAATTACGATTTTGGTGCGGCTAACTGGTAGGTTGCCTTGGCAACGCGCTTAAATTCGCTTTTGCTTTGGAGGTTTAACAAGATGGTTGTTTCCTTAACCTGGCGGCTTTTTAGGACGCGCTTAACGATTTCGTCGCGGTGGAGCGGCTCGCCGGCCTTTTTAAGTACCTCGGTGATCACATCGCTTACAGTGCCTTTATCGTAGCCCCAGCTATCAAGGGCGTAAATGCCGCGGCCAATCAAAACAAATCGCCTGTCTTTAATGAGTTCGTTATGGATGGCCTGTTGCGTGACATCTTTGCGCTTGAAAGAGCTGTCTTTGATTTTGTCAGCAATGGCGCTAAAGTGCATGGGCTTGCCATTGTCAGCCAAAATAACATAGATTTTGTCGCGGATGTTTTTTGGGTTGACGGTTGGCCATTTGGCTAGACCCCACATATCCTTAAGGTGTGCCAGGACCTTACTGAGAGTAGCTAGCGCTTGCACTTGAACGGGGGTTTCGTAGCCGATGAGCTTATCGAATAATGTTTCTATGGTGAGTGGTTCGCCGTGGTTCTTAATGGCTTTGACGATTTCGTCAACGCGGCCGCGGATGGCCTTTTCATCGCCGTATTTCGCAATGCTGATGCCCTGGTGGTAGTTATCGTTTTCGTTAATGGTGGTAAGTTTTGGTGAGATTTCACCAATGAATACCAGGTGGGCTTTGGTGTCGTTGGTGACTTTGCCGCTAGTTAATCGGTCGGCGATATCGGTAATTTTGGCCACACGGCCGTTTTCACTTAAGTCACGTATCAGTAGCTTTTCGATATCTTGGATGGCAGGGATCTTACCTTCTTCGCTGGCGATTTTAAGGCGAATGAGGATGGCTTTTTCCAGTTGGCGCACGCGTTCACGGGTGATGCCTAAAAGTTCGCCAATTTGTTCCAATGTTTCTTTGCGGTCAAATAAACCAAAACGGCGCGTGATGATTTCACGCTCTCGGGGTTGATCGATGGTTTTTAAGATATCCTGGACGGCCTGTTTTAGCACTACGGCCGTGTCTTTTGGTGCGTTTTCGCTCATGGCTGGTACGGTAATCCCTTCTGCCTCACCTCTTAAACTGTAATATGCCTATAATTTTATTATATAACAAATAATGCTATATTGTCAAACGTATTTTCGTACTATTTATTATTATCATAGTGCGACCCTCAATAGGTTAAGATAATTATATCATATGTTTGGTGCTTATGGTAAATACTTCTTTGCCACTTTTTATTGTTAAAAAGTATGATTAAGCTAATCATAAAAATATAATGTGTCAAAAGTGATTACTGTTAATGTTGGCGTGAAAATGAAATGAAGTGCGTGCTGGTATGACTGGGCCCACCTGTGTGACGGAGGGCTAGTGAGCCCACTCGTGCCCAGGTGGGCTTGGTGGTGTCATCGGGCGGTCAGTCGAAACGGATTCCGTAACTGGCAGCATAGTGCCTGACGTAGTCAATCGCGGCCAAGCGTGCTGCAACCCGCCCCGATGTTTCGAGGCACCAGTTCAGCTGGCTGATAATCATGCCGAACAGTGTGCCGTAGCTCACGTAGTAGGTATAATACGACCAGTCGTTGCGGGGTGGCATCTTCCAGTTCATGACTGACGTCAGGTCGTATAACTCGCCAGCTCCGGGGAGCTGCGAGTGCTGATCGACGAAGGCCTCCCTCTGGTGGTTTAATGCCTCCAGGACCTGGCGCCGCGCCATCGCTAGCTCCTCGTTCGCTTCCGCGGTGAGGGATTCACTGGGGTCTGTCACGTATGTCAACATGTTTTCAAAGGTATGCGTGGCTTTCCTGCTCTAGTAGGTGCTTGTACAGCCTTAAGCGACACAACTTAAGGCTGCTGTAATGATAAATAAACCATTCGCAATCTACAAGCATAAGAAGAATAGGAATAATGGCTATTGTTGCTTAGGTGGTGTGTGGGTTCTTTAATGAGGCTATTTGGTGGATTTGCGCTTAACCGCTCTGTGGCGGGGTTTTTTTGCTGGGGCGGCAGCTAACAGTTCTTTGGCTTGTGTTTCAGTAACGCTTTTTGGGTCGGTATCCTTGGGGATTTTAGCATTGGTTTTGCCATTGGTGATGTATGGGCCGTAGCGGCCGTTTAGTACTTTAATGGTACCCCAATCGGCAATAGTTTTTTCGGCTTCGGCTTTTAGCTTTGCGGCATAAAGCTCGCGCGCTTCAGCTTCTGTGATTTCGCGCGGGTCGGAGTCTTTAATGCTGACATACAGCTTACCTATTTGTATGTATGGACCAAAACGGCCAACGTTGGCTTTGATTTCTTGGCCATCGGCGGCGGTGCCAACAACACGTGGTAATTCAAATGCCTTCAAGGCTTGTTCAAGCGTGACGTTTTGGATTTTTGCACCACGCGGCATGGGGGCAAATTGCGGTTTATCGGCGCTGTCGCTGCTGCCTAATTGCAGCATAGGGCCAAAACGGCCAAAGCGAGCTAAAATTATTTTGCCGGTTTTTGGGTCGGTTCCGACTTCGCGTTGTTCGCCAACCGTGCTTCTGTCAATACCACCAGATTGTTCAATTAGTTCATGGAATGGTGTGTAAAAGTCTTTTAGCATTTTATTGCGGTCTAATTTATCTTCGGCAATTTGGTCAAAGTCTTGTTCCACGCTTGCGGTAAAACCGTAGTCAACGACACGGTCAAAGTGGTTGGCCAAAAAGTCTGCGATTAATTCACCGCTTGGCGTCGGTAGTAATTTACCTTTGGTTGCGCCGGTTTTTTCGGTTTGAACTTCCCTTTCAACGGTATTGTCGATAAGCTGCAAAACGATGATGTCGCGTGGAGAGCCTTCGCCATCGCCGCGTTCAACGTAGCCACGGGTTTGCACGGTATTAATAATGGTGGCGTAAGTGCTTGGGCGGCCAATGCCGAGTTCTTCGAGTTTTTTTACTAAACTACCTTCGGTGTAGCGGGCCGGTGGGCGGGCAAACACTTGGCGGGCCTCGATTTGGTAGGCGCGTAGGTGCTCGCCACTTTTAACGGCTGGTAAGATGTCCTCGTCTTTGGTGGCGATGTTATATACTCGCAAAAAGCCGTCAAAGGTAATGACCTGGCCCTTGGCGGTAAATACGAGTTCACCGCTTGCCACCTTTTCGGTTATTTTGCCGGAGACACCGTTACGCGCCGTCGCGCTCTTTGCTCCTGGCAGGAGCGCGTCGGGCTGCACTTCGCTTGTAGTGTCTCCTTGCGAAATAACCGAGCGGGGCTCGCTACCTATGTGTGTAATTTTGATGGTTACTGTCGTATTTTCAGTTTTTGCGGGCGCCATTTGGCTTGCTAAGGTGCGACGGCGGATAAGGTCGTATAGTTTCTGTTCATAGCTGTCGCCGCTGACGTCTTCGCGGGCCATGTCAGTCGGGCGAATGGCTTCATGGGCTTCTTGGGCGCCAGCGCTTTTGGTTTTAAACTTGCGGACTTGGCTGTAATTGTGGCCGTATAGGCGCTTGATGTAGTCGGCGGCTGCGGCAATTGCCTGTCCGCTTAAGTTGACGCTGTCGGTACGCATGTAGGTAATTTTACCTTCTTGGTATAGTTTTTGTGCGGCGGCCATGGTGGCGCGGCTACCCATGCCAAGTTTACTGTTGGCTTCTTGCTGTAATGTACTAGTGGTGAAAGGTGCTGCTGGGTTGCGCGTGCCTGGGGTAGTAGTGATGTCGCTGACGGTAAATTCGGCACCCGTAAGGCTTGCTAAAAAGGCGTACGCTTCGGGTTCGGTGTCGAAACGCTTGTTCAGTTCGGCTTTAAATTCTTGTTCGTTATGAACAAAAACCGCAGTGACTTTAAATTGCGCGTTGCTTTCAAACTTGCTAATTTCGCGTTCTCGCTCCACCAGTAGGCGCACTGCTGGGCTTTGTACGCGGCCGGCGCTTTTTCCGCCCGGCACCTTTTGCCACACCACGGGGCTGAGTTCAAAACCTACAATCCTATCTAAAATTTGGCGGGCCTGTTGGGCGCGCACTAGGCTCATGTCTACTGTACGGGGTTTTTGAATAGCCTCGGTTATGGCGTTTTTGGTGATTTCGTGGAAAACAATGCGCTTCGTTTTGGCGGGGTCCAAACCCAACACTTCGCACAAATGCCACGCAATCGCCTCGCCTTCGCGGTCTTCATCTGTTGCGAGCCATACATTGGCAGCACCAACAGCCTTTACTTGTTTTTTTAGTTCGGTTATCACCTTCTTTTTTTCGGGGTCGACTTCGTATGTGGTTTTAAAGCCGTTCTGCACGTCAATCGGCGGCGTACCGTCTTTGGTTTTTTTAGCAATACTGCGGATATGTCCCACGCTACTTAACACCTTAAAATCACTACCGAGGTATTTTTCGATAGTTTTAGCTTTAGCTGGGGATTCTACAATTACTAAGTTTTTTGCCATACGTTTATTAACTATAAGCCTTTTGGGCGGTTTTTTACAAACAACGGCTTAATATAATACATGAGATTTTAAAATGCAAATAAAAATTAGCATAGCATGAATAAATTTATGTAATCCACCCCCACAAGCGCCAATTGTTTAACGATTCTGGGAGTGGGTACGGAGCCTCCACAATGCTTACTGGTTGTTTGGATTTGGATGGTATATGAAATACCATGCTGTATATGCAGCGGCCAATATCGTGACTAGCCATACGCCGACTATCGTCCGGTAGGCAAAGTACACGATAGACATTGCCGAACAGACAATAAAGTGTATTAAAAGCAATGCATACGTTTGACTGGTTGGAAATAAAAAACACCCAATAGGGCGCTTATGCTATAGGTGCTTCACTGGCACGCCGGAGTTATCCGGCGTGCCAGTTTCGCACATCCCCTCCCTATACTTCCACTAGCACCTGGGCTACCGCGCCGCCCATTAGGTCGCTAGCGGCGATAGTAGCTTTTGTAGAACCTTGGGACGGAAGATATGGGGTCATCTTGAGCGACCCCATGGACGGGTCGTCGCTCGGGGTGAACACGTTCACCGCGATGATCCTGGGTGTCTCATCACTGATGGTCGAGGCACTGAAGGTGATGGGGCCATCAACCCTGCCGTTGTTTTCGCTGAACTTGGCATCCGCCGTGACCGTGAAGTCGTTGGACACGGTGCCCTTAGCGACTTCGCTGGAAGTGCCAGGTATCGGCACCACGTAGGCGCGCTGGTTCTCGCTCAGTTCGGGCGAGGGGCGCATGTCTACGTAGCGTACGTTCTCGGTCACCTCAATTAGGACGGCCTGGCTGGCCATCTCGGCTGCGACCTCGGCACGGCCGGCTTCACGACCGTTCTCGTAGGCGACCTTGGAGACGACGATCCCCGTGGCGACCAATATTGCCATCAGGATAGCTGCGCCCACCTTCAAATAAAGGTTGGCGCGCTGGGAAGTGGTGGGCATTAAGAACCTTCCTTTGGGATGTGCGGTTAATCCGCACACAATGTGGCCTCCAGGTCCCTTTGAAGTAGGACACTAGCCAGAAAGGCTGGTGTGTATGAAGCGGTATAGAAAAGTGAGAAAAACAAGCAGATCAAAATCTACAATAATAGCTATGGGTCAAAAGTATGATCACTTAAGCTATGAAGAT
>CALEKV010000103.1 GCA_937902525.1 uncultured Candidatus Saccharibacteria bacterium
AGATTCCGAAACGTGACTGGAGTTCAGACGTGTGCTCTTCCGATCTCTTATCTGCGGGAGGCTTGGCTGTGTCGGTGATGATAATTTCGGCTTGCACGTTTAGACTTGCCAGAGCGGCGTTTAGACCTGCCAGAGCGGCGTCTAATTTGTTTTTATTGAATTTTTTGCCACTGTAAATAGTGACAGTTTTGCCATCGTAATTGTAGCTGCAGTTTTTTAGGATGGCAAACGCGCCAGGGGCCTTTGGCTTAACAGCATCGGTAAACGCTGTCCAGTCAAATGGGACGACAAACGGTTCATTATGATTATTTTTTATCGTGCTGTCTTTGGTGTTGTTGTCGCTTTTATCTGTGCTTTCTTTTGTAGTACGCGATGGCGTTGGGCTATTGGCTTGTTCGCTTTTACTAGCATTAGCCTGTTTTTTATTTGTACTTGCTAATTTTTCTACATTCCGCGTTAAAGCGGTTAGCAGCTTTACGTCGGGCCAGGCGCTTTTTGGCACATCTAACAAATCGTCTAGCAGCGGCAATAAGTGTGGTTGTTTGGTGATATTTTGGCGGATAGTAGCAATTAATTGTTCGGCAATGACGTGCGCTGGCGTGCCACTTGCGGAGGCATTGTTCAACAAAGTGACGGATTTTGGCAAATCACCTTCAGTGTGGGCTTTTAATAAATCGGCAATAAGCTCTTGGTCAGCCAGGCCCAACAATTGCGCCACCATGTCATAGGTAATCGCTCCATCGCTGACGTGCTGAACTTGATCCAGTAAACCAATGCTGTCCCTAAAGCTGCCCTTGCCATGCGCCGCAATTAGCTGCAACGCTGCATCGTCAATATCTATATTTTCTTTTTTAGCTATTTCCTTTAGGTGCTGTACGGCATCTTGTTGGCTAATAGCCCGAAAATTAAAGCGCTGTACGCGGCTAATAATTGTGGCGGGCAGTTTATCGGCATCGGTAGTGGCTAAAATGAACACAATATGTTCGGGCGGTTCTTCTAGTGTTTTTAGCAGTGCATTAAAGGCCTGTTTGCTGAGCATGTGGACTTCGTCTATTATGTACACTTTGCGTTTGGCACTGATGGGTGCGATTTGTACTTTTTCGCGCAAGTCGCGTACATCTTCCACGCTGTTATTGCTGGCGGCGTCAATTTCAATAATATCTAGGTGCTGAGATTCGTCAGTGTAGGGTAATTTGTTGATTTCGTGCGCTAATATTCGCGCGATAGATGTTTTTCCCACACCTTTAGGGCCAGTTAACAAATAAGCGTGCGCAATTTTATCTTTTTCAATTGCACGCTGCAAAATGGCCGTAATGTGCTGCTGGCCAACAATTTCGTCCAAAGACTTTGAACGGTATTTGCGGTATAACGCTTTAGACACCTTTTATCCCCTATCCTTAGTACTTATTGTACCGCGAATTAATCAAGGGCGGTGTTGTGATAATTATTTACGCAGGTCTTTGAAGGTGATATCGTGTGCAATGCGGTAGCCGTGCGAATGGCCGCCAGACCCGTGTTTTCGTCGTTCAATAAAGTTGTCATAACCGTCCATATCGTGTCGCATGGCGTCTAAATAATCGAAGGCTCGTAAGTACACGGTTGACGGCCATATCTCACTGTTTCGTGAATTAGACCTTATGCCAAACGTTGCGATGTCGTATGGATCAATCCAGTCGTTACGACTTTCGGGCAGTGACATGCATGCGTTTATGGCGCGCGTTGTGATAGCGGTAACTATGTACTGGCGCTCATTGGCGCGTAAGTTCCAATCGCCTGTTACGGCAATTCGGAGCGGGTCCTCGTTGGTCGATATAGCAAAGATCCCTGGAACCCGCACAATAGCTCGTGAATGTTCCGGTACCCAGTGGAGTGGCACAATGCCGCCAGGGAGTTCATAGCGTTCTGCCATGATTAGTATTGTACGGAGTTGTTTTTAGGAATAGCTGTGATAAATGTCACTTTAAAAACAAATTGCCCACAGGTGTCCGTGGGCAATGAAGAGTTTGTTAGCTTTGACCTACAAGGCGGCTTCGACTGCTGCCCAAGTGGCGTCAGGCGCGTCTTCTGGCACAATACTTGTGACTTGGTCGGCAACATTACTGTGGAAATACGTAACACTAGCAAGCAATATGCGGTATTCACGGCCGCTTGCTTCAACGTAATACGCACCATCGTGCTGGGTAAGTGTGCCGATGATCTGCTTGCGTGGGATTGGCCCGATTTGTTTGTAGATAAACCCGCCGTCGTCGGCAATGGTTAGTTTTAGGATGTCACCTTCAACTAGTTTTGACTTACTGGCGTAGTTAGCCGGCACCGGGTAGGTTTTACCGTCTGGCCCTAGCATAACCTGGCCGTCAAAGACGCCTTCAATAACCTTGCCGGAAACAGCTTCACGGCTATTGGTTGGCGTGACAACGGTGCCGTCATCACCCACAATACTGGTTAATAGTTCTTTTGCGGCTGCCAGGTTGGTTTCGGCTTCCTGTAAAAGGCTCCGCAGGCGCTTTACTTGTTTTTCTGGTAATTCAGACATAATTTCTCGCAGTCCTTTGTCTGTGTTTTTTGATACTACCCCATATATACCGCCTTGGCACGGTTTTGTCAATCTAAATATCGATTTTCCACAGCGGTATATGGGGTGGCTGTAAAAACGTTGTTAATTTTGGTTTTGACATTAATAGTTGAGACTGATATGTGTCTCATGGCTTGATTTTATGCAACTGGTAGCAGGGGTACACGAGCGCACTCAACAATCTGGTTAACGCTCAATGCCTAAGCTTTACAAATATGCATAATGGTATATAATAAAATTGGTTTAATATCCCAACGGCTAAACAACCAACTAAGGAGGGGTTGCCGTGTACTTTTATTCCAAGTTCGACCAGATGTACGATAGTGCCATGCTTCCAATAGCAATGGCCTGCGTGGTTTTCTGGATTGTAACCGGCGCTGACGCCTGGGTTACTGTAGTGTATGTGACCATTTTGGCGTTTACGTACTGGGTGTGGTTCACTAGGTGGCAGCTGTACGGTCGGACACCCAAATCCGATTGGGAAGAATACGGCAAACTATTGGATAGGCTTGGGTTATTGACGGCCACTGACCGTATCTACGCTGTCGAGTCACCCGGCTCTACCTATAGGTTGCGTGTCGAGCGGATTGCGTTCTGGCCATACACATCTGTGAGATATCTCATCACTGTGTATGAAGATAGGGGCGTGGAGAAGTGCTGGATTGCGGCTCGCCATACGGGCTTCTTGCTAAAGTGGTATGGCAGCGAAAAAATTCCAGCAATGAGGCTGCCTCAGCTTATCAAAAAGCTACGTCGCGCCCGACGGACGCCTACTAACTGGAGCTGGATGGACACAGCCGATGGC
>CALEKV010000104.1 GCA_937902525.1 uncultured Candidatus Saccharibacteria bacterium
CGCAAAAGCGACTATTTACCAAGTTCTTCAGGGCCGAAAATGCCCAGTTGCAACGGCCAGACGGTACTGGGGTGGGATTATATTTAGCTAAGCAGGTTACAGTGGGGCATGGTGGTAAAATTATTTTTCAATCGACCGAAGGCAAGGGGAGCACTTTTGGCTTTAGGTTGCCGATTAAAAAGTTATCCACACCCCCTAAGGTGTTATAGGGTGTTTTCAAGTAATTGACATGTATTAGCATATGCGGTATATTCATTACAAACCATAGTGATATCAAAAATGAAAGGAACCAAATGAAGATCTCACCACAAAAAAGAATCGTGGCGGCCGTTGCCGCGCTAGCGGTCGTTGCGGTGGTAAGCGCTCCCTTGGCGGCATACGCGGCAGATACCAAAAACACGACTGTGTCGGCACTTGTTAATTCTACTATCAGTATGACTACTTCAGGCACTGTGTCCCTTACGCTAAGCCCAACTACAGCATCTGTCGTAAGCAGCAATTCTGATACAGTAACTGTTAACTGTAACAGTACTAGTGGCTACACACTAACTCTGGCAGATAACGACACTACAGTTAACTTGGTGAGTGGCGCTAATAATATTACTGCACACGCCGGTACGCCGGCTGCACCAACAGCATTGGCTGATGGTAAGTGGGGTTTTGCGCTACCTGGTGCGCCGTTCGATGCTAGCTATACTGCTGAAAATAGCGCTACCGCTAGTACAACTAAGTGGGCGGGCGTGCCGACCTCTGGTGCTCCGTTCACCCTAAAGAATACATCGGCTGTTGCATCTAACGATGTCACAACAGTATGGTACGCCGCAAAGGTAGCGACTACGCAGCCAACTGGTACCTACACCGATACGGTTGTTTACACGGCAACTGCAAAGTAGGGGTAGCGAATACATGACGTTTTCAATGAAAACGCTGGTGGTAGCGGGCTTAATTGCAAGCCTGCTATTTCCAGCCATAGCACCTGCTACTTCCGTATGGGCGGCTGATATTTCAACCGAAAGTATCACTCTGACTCCCGTGACAAAGCACTATGAACTTGATGCTGGTACAAGTGCACGCGATAGTTTCAAAGTTATTAATTCTGGCCAAAGCAGCTATGACTTTATTGTTTATGCTCGGCCCTATACTATCGTAGATTCGGATTACGAAAGGCCTGATTATGGTGACAAGGCTAATAATGTATTGAATGCCGATGCTTACAGGTGGGCTGAGTTTGATCAGGCAAACTACCACATTGAACCCGGTCAGGAAGTGGAAGTGAGCTACAGCCTTAAGGTACCGACTGGCGCCACGCCTGGCGGACACTATGGCGTGTTGTTCGCAGAGGTTCAGTCTGGCGCGGGCGGCATGATCGGTCGCAACAAACGTGTAGGAACTGTGGTGTATGCCACTGTTAAGGGCGAATATAAAACTGGCGCGGAGCTTTCGCAGCCTGGCGCAAGCTTCTTCCAAATTTACCCACCCCTAACAGCGCACACTGCCGTCAAGAACACTGGCAATGCCAGCTTTGTCGCCACAACTACATTTAAG
>CALEKV010000105.1 GCA_937902525.1 uncultured Candidatus Saccharibacteria bacterium
ATCACGGAGTACTTTACCGAGTAAAAGAGGCTTATAGACGCGAAGTAGGAAGCCTGCCCAGCCTGATGGTGGTACATCAATGTGAACATGGGCAACGTAGCGGAACCCTTTGATTTTCGATGCAAGCCATACTATCTCTGGTGAGAATGCCTGTGCAACGTGAAGGTGGATGATGTCATCCTTGTGGAGCTTCAGGAGCTGCCGTAATAGTCCGGGGATTATTGTTGTGTTAGCAAAGACGAAGCTTTTCAATCGAGTAACAGGAAGTGTGTCGGTATATTCAGTAGTCTTGTCCCAACCCCTGTCAGAAGTTACTACCGATACCGGAAGACCGGCAGCGGCTTGAGACGAGGCTAGCTGTTGGGCGACCTGTTCAAGACCGCCAATAGCGGGTGGGTAGGCATAGGTAACGTGGACAATACGGGAACCATCATTGCGATCCGCCATCTTCTTTACTTCCAATGCTTTAGTTGCGACGCTGGAGATCGTAGAAACGAGCTTATCCCAACTATAGTTTGCAAGAACGTAATCACTGGTTTTTTTGTATGTTTGCGGGGTAGCTTTAAGCGCCTGCCGTAAGACCGACTTGAAGCCTCGGCGTTTATCCGTATCCGAGAAAACGAACAGGTTATCATATTCGAGCTTTTCGACTTCAACTAGATTTGTCGAAACACCTTTCATGCCGAGCGCACTATAGTCCATAACCTTCATCGGGTGTGAAGCGTCACGCCATGCGTTTTTATCCGAAATATTTAAGCCTATTGCATGTTGGCCCTGTAGGGTAAAGAGCTCCTGACGGTCGTAGATGTAATCCATGTAGGTTATATAGTCTTCGGCGTTGTGCTCTTTTATGTAGCGTTTAATTTTTGGTACTTCCGTACCTGCTCCGACGAGTGTTAACGAACTATCTGGAAATTCTTTTCGTAGCTCAGTGATAGTCTCAAGCGTTTCGATGGCGCGACTCCATGGCCCAAGACCCGTCGCATAAACAAGCGAGTGCGGCTTAACGGACTGCCTTTTTACGAGGGCATTTTCAATTAAGTCTCGTTCAACTCCATTGGGTACAAGAGTGGCGTTGTCGTTAAACTGCTTTGCGAAATTGTATAACATGGACGAGACTGCAGTTACGGCAAGTGCATTTTTGCATTGTCGGCGCATAACTGTGCGCACACCGAGTAGCCTGAAGGCAAACTTATAGATGCGTGACCCATAGACTTCTGAAGGCCCGGCGTAATCGTCGGCAAGATCGTATATGAATGGTAGTTCTTTCGGTACTTCGGTCTCGTTAGTGTAACTCTCGGTGAAAATAATATCGGCGTCGATCGTCTTAAAAAGCCTACGAAGTTGAGCTTTGAATATCCAGCCGTTTATTACTGGCCAGAAAAGTGGAAGTCGAATTGCCTTATGAACTGTGAAGCCGCGCTGTTGATGTGTTCGCGGGATGAGTGAAGTGAACAAGTGTTTCAACAGTTCCTTTTTCGTTATGCCGAATGGATGCTGCCACATGAAATAGGTGACTTCGTGGCCCTGTGCCTGAAGCTCTTTCGCAATACAGTAATGACGCGCTGCCATTGTTTGGTTATTAGGGATCAGTATGATTTTCATGTCTAGACCTTGT
>CALEKV010000106.1 GCA_937902525.1 uncultured Candidatus Saccharibacteria bacterium
GATTAGCCACCTTTTCAATACGTGCTTTGATAGCCTGGAAAAATGCCACCTCTTCACGAATCGCCAATGCCTCGGGGCGTGGCATCGCAAGCGCATAGGCCTTGCTCAGTTCGAGCACATGCTGGCGAATTCTCTTTTCACCGTCGTTAATACTCAGGATATACTCCTCCGCGTCTAGGATAATCTGCAGCTTATCGTGCGTCGATGCATCAAAATACCGTCTATAGTCAAAATGTCCGAACATATCTCGCACTACCTCATAGCGCATCTTCATCTGAGCTACTGCTTCAGCAATGTCGAGCTGTGGTGTACCCCCACCACCACTTTGTGTGTAGTCCGCCATCGCATCGCGCAAGGCACCGGCTACACCCAAATAGTCCACAACTAGTCCGCCGGTTTTGCCCGGAAACACGCGGTTGACGCGAGCGATTGCTTGCATTAGGTTATGGCCCTTGAGCGGCTTGTCTAAATACATCGTGTGCATGTTTGGTACGTCAAATCCCGTCAACCACATATCGCAAACGATTACCATTTCCAGCTCATCCTTCGGATCTTTGATGCGTTTTTCGATCTCTTTGATGCGGACCTTATTACGAATATGCGGTTGCAGATATTCGGCATCACTTGCCGAGCCGGTGATAATAACCTTCACCTTGCCGTGTTTATCGTCATCACTGTGCCAGTCGGGTCGATAGGCGACAATTTTCTCGTATAGCTCCGCTGCAATACTGCGGCTCATCGTCACAATCATACCCTTGCCTTCCAGCGACTCTTGGCGCTGTTCAAAATGCTGGATGATGTCCAGTGCAATAACGTTCAGTCGCTCAGCATTGCCAACGATCGCTTCTTTTTGGGCATATTCGGTCTTCAGTTTGTCTTGGCGACTTACTTCTTCGCCCTCCAGTAGGTCATCAACCCGTTGTCATGTCCTAGCGTGTTACTATAGCACTGTATGGTTAAGCAAAGAGTGGAAATCGAAACAGTTGCAAAAATACTTATAATCGATGCTCAAAATAGAGGATTAGTCTTAATTTTAGGTAAACATCTAAAATATCCAGAGAAATCATATTTACCTGATTTGCCCGGGGGAATAGTTGATGCGGGCGAGTCTGAGCGGGCGGCCGTCATCCGAGAAGTCCACGAAGAGTGTGGTGTTACTCTAGATCCGTACAGTATCCAGCTTGCTTATAGTGAAACGGCCTATTACGAGAAAGAAAACAAATCTGTCACAAAACTTTTTTACATTGCGTATACAGAAAAGACTCCCTTGATAATGTTGAGCTGGGAGCATAGTGATTACAAGTGGGTTGCTCTAAATGAGCTCCATACAGTTGACGTACGTCCGTTCTTCAATGAGGCTATAAAATACTCAATGCAGAACAACTTGATTACACCTCGGTAATTTCACGAATTCTTCTCCACAGGTTGTCGTAATAGGGTTGCGTGTAGTGTAGTGGATGCAAACCCCACGGATGAGTTGACGAAGTAACGAATAAAGAATCGTCATGAGATATATGATGCGCGTTAAGCTCGCTAGTAGCTATTTCGTCCAGCAAACTCCACTGCTGATTTTTCTCCACTAAACGCTTGGCGTTATTGAACTCGTGCGATGTCTCATCTCCGTCTGTATGTACTGTTGAAAATCGAGCTGAATTAACAATCAGCTCCGTCTTCGGTAGGGCACTTCTTAATTGATCACGAATTATTCTTAGTGATTCAATTGCAAATTGGCCGTATCTACCATCGCCAAATCGCATTCTTTCGGGAGGGCTAGCATGTTGATCGTCAAAATATCTATCGGCATCTTGCGGCGTTCGAAACGCCATGTGATTACGTGTTATATACCTCCACATCTTCAGAGTAACACCCATGTGGACATCAGCAAAAAGTCAATACAGGGAACCGTGGAATGAAATTTGAGGACTATATGCCCCGATGCATCACCTATACCTAAAAGTTTAAATAAATATGACATACCTTCGACAGTATGTCATATTTATTGGCAGGGGCGACAGGACTCGAACCTACAACCAACGGTTTTGGAGACCGCTACTCTACCAATTGAGCTACGCCCCTATAAAAAATGTTCGAACAGTAACGTATTATATCAGATATCCACAGCGCGGCGCAAAATAGTGTGAAAAAGTTAACATAAGCGTTGCAAACAAAATTACAACGGACTATAATCAAAGTTGAAATAACACAATAAAACGTAATTGTTGGGGGGATGGAAAGCGCTACAACTCGCCTTCTACTGATAAGAGGATGAAGATATTAATGCTTGGGTGGGAGTTGCCACCGCACAATAGCGGAGGCCTGGGGGTAGCCTGCTATCACTTAAGTAAGGCGCTTGCGCTGGAAGGGGCTCAAATTGATTTTGTTTTGCCCTATAGCGCCGATCACCCCGGTACGGAATACATGAAAATCCATGCGGCCACTCAACTTGAACCGATTCATAAATACGGCATGATGGGCGCCTACGACAGTAAGTATGTGGAAGAACATGACCTCGACAAGGTAGATATCAAAGACTTGCAAAATATTCGTGGTGTGCAAAAAAGGTATGTACAGTTTGTTGAGCGCGCTGTTGAAAACGGCAAGTTTGATCACGTTGATGCTATCCATGCGCACGATTGGTTGACCATGGAAGCTGGCATGAGGGCTAAGCAGTTAACCGACAAGCCACTGATAGTGCATGTACATGCTACCGAATTCGACCGCGCTGGGCATTTTGGCAGCGGTAATCCAATTGTCCACGAAATTGAATATCAGGGCCTAATGATGGCCGATCGCATTTTGGCCGTGAGCGGCATTACAAAAAGTATCATTGTACATAAATATGGTATTCCGGCCGAAAAGGTTGAAGTGGTGTATAACGGTATGGATGTGTCGAGCATGGGCGTACACGAATATGACATGCGCACCTATAAATACCTTGAGGCGCTAAAGGCCGAAGGCTACACAATCGTCAGTGCTATTACTCGCTTTACGGTTTCAAAAGGTTTAACCCACCTGTTAGAGGGTTTTGCAAAAGCTGTCAGCAAGTACGACCGAATGATGTTGCTGTTAGCTGGTGACGGCGAACAGCGCGGTGAATTAATTGAAATGGCGGCTAATTTGGGCATATCCGATAAAGTTTGTTTTACGGGCTTTGTACGCGGCAAGCAATGGCGCGATGCATATAGTGTAAGTGACGTATTTGTGATGAGTAGTGTAAGTGAACCATTTGGGTTAACCGCATTAGAGGCAGCGCACTATGGCAATGCGCTGGTGTTGACTAAGCAATCCGGCGTAGCCGAAATTCTTGATTCTATTTTTCGCTATGATTTTTGGGACACCAACAAACTGGCCGATCAGCTGGTGGGTATCGCGGCATCCCCTGCGTTAAAGTCTGCCCTACAGTGTGATATTAAAAAAGAATATGCTAAACTATCATGGACAGATATCGCGAAAAAATGTATGGGCATCTACAAAAAAGTAAAGATAGGGGTAATGGCATAATGGCTAACAGGGGGTTGGTATTATATTTGCACGTGCACCAACCATGGCGCATTAGGGACTATTCCGTATTTGATACGGCGGTCAATCACGATTATTTTAACGATGGTTCAGACTATGCGTCATCGAACAAGGCTATCTTTGATAAAGTAGCTGCAAAAAGCTACTACCCTATGAATGCCGTCTTACAACGCATGCTTGACACCTATCCTGACTTTAAGCTGTCGCTTAGTATTTCGGGCACGGTAATTGAGCAGATGGAAGCCTGGGACCCGGAATGCCTAGCTAGTTTTAAGCGCTTGGTTGACACCGGGCGTGTAGAAATCGTTGCCGAAACTTACTATCATAGCCTATCATTCTTTTATAGCCGTCCAGAATTTGAACGCCAAGTTAATTTGCATCTTAATAAAATCCGCCGAGTGTTCGGAGTAGAAACTACTGCTTTTCGCAATACCGAACTGGCATATAATGATCAGCTGGCAAAGTGGGCCGATGAATCGGGTTATCAGGCAATTATCACTGAAGGCTGGGACAAAGTACTGGGTTGGCGTAGCCCAAATTATGTTTACCGCCCAGAAGGCACAAACAACATTAAACTGTTACTTAAAAACTATCAGCTAAGTGACGATATCGCCTTTAGGTTTGGTAATAAAGCCTGGGAGGGCTACCCACTAACGGCCGATAAGTACACGACTTGGACAAACGACGCACTCGGTGATGGTCAGGTAGTAAATCTGTTTATGGATTACGAAACCTTTGGTGAAAATGTTTGGGAAGACACCGGCATTTTTGCATTTTTTGAAGAATTTATTAAACAATGGAACGCTAACGGCGACAATACGTTCTACACTATTACTCAGGCCGCGGGCGCCTTTGATAGCAAGGATTACGTCAGCATGCCTAATACCGTTACCTGGGCAGATACTGAACGCGACCTTAGCGCATGGCTTGGCAATGGTCTGCAACAGGAAGCTCTACGGCATATTTATAACTTGGAAGAAGACGTGATGCGTAGCGGTGATGATGATATTATTCGCGACTGGAGCCGCCTGACCACCAGTGACCACTCATATTATATGTATAATCGTTACACAACAGATGGTGATGTACATGCCTACTTCAGCCCCTATCAGTCACCATACGATGCTTTTTTGTACTATATGAACGTTGTTCGCGACATGCGCTACCGCGTTATGGGTGTTAACCACAGGGGGCTATAAATGTCCCGCCCGGTGGTTTTAAGCAATAGCGAGCTCCATGTAGGCCTGAACGAATACGGCTTGGTGCATGATTTTTATTATCCTTACGTTGGACTGGAAAACCATGCCGCCGATAATGCCTTAAGACACCACATTGGTGTTTGGGTAGACGGGCGCATCAGTTGGCTTGATAGTGGCGAGTGGACTTTTGATTTTAGCTATCCGCATAATGCGTTAATTGGTCACACGGTCGCTAAAAATGATTCATTACAAATTACGCTTGAATTTGATGACACGGTCGATGCAGAGTATAGCGCCTTGCTGCGTAACGTGCATATAATTAATGGTTCCGATAATCAGCGCGAAATTAGACTGTTCATGCACCAGGCGTTCATTATTGGAGATTCAGCCAGCACCACTGACACTGTGCAGTATTTGCCAAATGACCATGCCATGCTGCATTATCGTGGTCGCCGGGCATTTATTGTGTCGGGGCGCATGGATGCAGGCAAAACGTTTGATCAATACACTTGCGGTTTGTTTGGCATTGAGGGCCATGAAGGTACGTATAAGGACGCTGAAGACGGCGAGTTGACCTTATGCAATGTAGAG
>CALEKV010000107.1 GCA_937902525.1 uncultured Candidatus Saccharibacteria bacterium
ACCACCGAGATCTACACTCTTTCCCTACACGACGCTCTTCCGATCTTAAAAATCCACTGCGTCCATTTGTAGTAATTTGGGTCGGTTGTGTTGATTTCGCGGGACCAATCAATACTAGCACCCACGCGCGTCAGTTGGTTTTTAAAATTGGCAATATTGGTAGCTGTGGTTTCCTGCGGAGTTTTGCCGGTTTTAATGGCGTAATTTTCGGCGGGTAAGCCAAAACTATCCCAACCCATTGGGTACATCACGTTATAACCCAGCGCCCGCCTAAACCGTGCTACGGCATCAACAATGCTATGTTCGAAAAAGTGCCCAGTGTGCATACCAGCGCCGCTTGGGTACGGGAACATGCCGCTCACATAATACTTCTGCTTGCTGTCGAAATCTTTAGCGGCATAACGGCTATCGGCCGCCCATTTTTGCTGCCACTTTGGTTCAATCTGGCTTGGATCGTAACGTTTCATCCGTTACATTATAACAAACCGCCCCCAGCGCGTTAAGTAGTTGCGCCCGCACAAAAAGCCGTCACTGTGCCGCTCTTACCATTACCGAAACCAAAGGCCTTAACCTTGCCAGTTGCCGAATCAAAGTATGCCACCTGTCCGCCGCCTGAGTTACATAACTTATAACCAATATTTTTCGCTTGTACCGGAAATGAGTCAGTCACCTTAACGTCAAGACTACTATAGTCACTCAGGGCACTTTCAGAATTCTTATTGAAATCATCAACCAACCGTGGGTAATTAGCTTCAATAGCGTTATAGGCCTCGGCTTTTTTAACCATCTCCCTAGCCACCAGTTCATCGCCCAATGTCTGCTCTCTAGCCGCAAGGCCCTGAGTAAATGGCGTCATTGCATCCTCGACGCGACCCATAAACTCTTCAATACTAATAGTGTCGGTTGGTATATCCACCTTAATCGATGAATCATAAGTCAAATCAACGCTGCCATTATACGCAACCGCGTTAGCATTGCCGTCTGTATTGCCACTAAACTCCACCCTGCGCAACTCGTGCGTCCACTGATCAAACCATGCAGTGTAGGCCGTGTTATCGACTACCGCCATATCCACTGGTGTTTCTTGACCCAACGAAGAATCACTTGAATCCGACGCTCCACAGGCTTTGATGTCCTTATACGGCTGAATACCTGCCGCCTCTTTTTCAAAACCTTTGCGCTTACCCGAATCTACACCCAGTTTATAGCCAAGGCGCCCATCTTTTGTACCCATATTATCCTTTACGACAATGAACGGATACTTTTTATATAAGTTCACAATCTCTTGATTGGCGTTACCGCTATGTTTTTTATAGGCGTCCATAACACACTGATAATTATCGGCTATTGTCTGGCTATTTTTCTTAACATCATCCAGCGTCACCTTAACCCATTGGTCTTGCAACTTGCCAATAGCATCCACAAAACCGTCTGGCGCCTGGCTCTCGCTACCATCAGCTTCTAATATAGTTTGGAGCGATTGTTTAAGATTATTAACCTGAAAATACAGCTCATTCTTACCGATAGAAACCACCGCCTTGCCAGCTAATGCAACCGACTGGCCTTTATACTCAAGACTAACCGTCGCGTCTACCATGCCGGCGTCGTTAGCAACCGATGCAGTCTTGAACTTTATATCTTTCATAACAATGTCCATGCCAGCTTGGCTATCAAAAGTCACCACAGTATCGGTTTGTGAAATTTTAGCAGCTGTTATTTTGTTGAATGCGTCCATTAAGACCTTGTCGGGCTGTTGATACACGCCAAAATAATATGCGCTAGCACCGCCGCCAGTTAATAACACAACGGCCAGGGCTATAACCGGTACCAACCATTTAGCTTTGGACTTTTTGGGTTCGTTGGGTGTTGGCGTATCTAACACAAAGGCCGGCAACGGAGCGCCTGGTGTATATTGTTGGTATGGCGCTTGCACTGGCTGTGGTGGCTGCGCACTAGGCTGCGTAGTTGGCACGCCATTAGGCCCAACCGGTTGCTCAAACTGCGGTACGGTTGGCGCTTCGGCGTCTAGGCTATATAACCGCTCCTCTTCACTATCTGGCGCTTGATTGTTTTCTTGGTCTTGCATATGCCTATCCCTCTGCTAATAGTTCATTTTTATCATATTATTTTTGCAAATTATCAAAATACCGCTGTTTGCGCTCTAACCACTCAGGACTCTGGCGCACTAACTTAACGTCTTCCGACATCAAGCATAAATCTTTAACAGCTTCTTCCAGGTAGATATCATTCTGCGAACCTTTTATTAATATCGCCGCGCCGTTTTCGGTCACCGAACGGACAAATTCCGCCGCCGAAATTGCATCAGGTGCAGACTGTACCTGGCAACCGTTGGCCCGGGCGGCTGGTGCCAGGAATTTTTCCGATTCTGGCCCTACAGTCACTACCCACGCTAATTTATCGCCCCTGCAATTTGCGCCTAACGCCTGGTGTTCAGCTTGGCTCGATGCGCCAAGTTCGCGCATGTCGCCAAACACTGCAATCCGTTGCGGAGCCGACCCGAACACATCATATAACGTGCGGAGTGCACCCAACGCCGCCGCTGGGCTTGAATTATAGCTATCGTCAATAATCCATGTGTCATTAATGCCACGCAATAAGTTCATGCGCCCTGGCGCCGGCCTGATTTTATCAACCCCGCTGGCAATGCGCTGCGGCAACGTAGCTAGTGCCCCGGCCACGCTAATAGCTGCGGCTACCGGGCGCAGGCTGTGTTCGCCCAAAACATGCGCATTTACCGCAAACGGTTGCGGGAACGTCGGGCCGTACGCCGTGCAGGCATAGCCGTGCTCCAAATCAAAACTATTAATCGCCATCCGGTATTCAGCCATTTCACTCACACCATACGTTGAAAAGTTTGGGCTGGTTTCAAAATCGGCGTATTGACCGCTAACATCGTCGCTATTAATCAAGGTGTACTTTGAAAAACTACTGACACTAAGTTCTTCTTGCGCCACTGCGTCCATGGTTTTAAAAAACTCCATGTGTTCTGGCGTGACAGCGGTTACCACTGCTAAATCCGGCCGTAAATATCGACCAAACGAAGCGATATCGCCAGGGTGATCAGTGCCCAATTCTTGCACAATAACGTCCACATCCATGGGGCCTTTTATTCGTAACTTAGCCGCTTTAAACACTGTTCGCCACGCCCGCACACTACGAACTTTAGTCGGGTATTCTATACCTAATATACCCAGCGGAGCCGACAGTTCGGTATTATGATTATTTTCGTCCATGCGCACACGATATTGTTCATTCAACACCGTGCCAATCGCCAACTTAGTGCTAGTTTTACCCACGCTGCCGGTGATAACCACCAGCTTAACCTGTGAATGTTCTTTGAAGTAACGTTGCACATAACGCTCGAGCCGCTTTTGGATGTATTTTTTCCACATACCACCATTGTACCCGTTATAATAAATATAATGAATACGCTTATGACATTTTTTAGACGATATGCGCTTTTTGCGTGTACAATTACGTGCGGCTTAGTGGCTCTTTTAATTTTTGCGATTGGTTATACGGATGTAGCTTTTTGGATAATTCGCCTTTACACCCTGGTTGTTGCTTTTAAAGTTTTTATTGGCATGGTGCAGGATATTATACAGGGCAAACTTGGGGTAGATATATTAGCCGTAGCCGCCATTATTGCCACTAATGCCGTAGGCGAGCTATGGGCGGCACTTTTAATTGTTTTGATGCTCACCGGCGGCGAAGCCTTGGAAAATTACGCCAGTAAACGCGCCCAAAGCGAGCTGACGGCACTGATGGACCGCGTTCCTAAATTAGCACACCGTCAAGTCAATGGAAAAATGGTGGATACTCCAGTCGAACAAATCGCCATTGGCGATATAGTCACTATCTTGCCAGCCGAAGTTATTCCGGCAGACGGTACATTGCTAGACGAACTGGCTTTAATTGACGAGTCGTCGCTGACTGGCGAAAGCGAGCCCGTAGAAAAACGTACCGGCGAAGAAATTAGCAGCGGCACAGTCAACGGCAACACTCCTATAGACATCACCGTCATTCACGCCAGCAAAGATAGCCAATACGCGCAGATAGTTGAACTCGTCAAAGCCGCCAGCGACAGCCGCGCGCCGTTTGTCCGCTTAGCCGATAGATACGCCGTACCATTCAGCATTATTAGCTTTGGCATTGCCGGCGCCGCTTGGTGGTTCAGCGGCCAAGCCATTCGTTTTGCAGAAGTTTTGGTTGTCGCCACGCCATGCCCGTTGCTGCTAGGAGCGCCTATTGCCATGATTAGCGGCATGAGCCGCGCTGCTAAACACGGTATCATTATTAAAAGCGGCGCCGTATTGGAACAACTAGCGCGTATAAAAAGTGCAGCCTTTGATAAAACTGGCACGCTCACAAAAAACCAACTTCAAGTCACGGGGATTGAAGCCGCCCAAGGAGTCAACCAAGATGATGTCCTGCAAATTGCCGCCAGTGTAGAAACCCTAAGCACACACATGACAGCCGCCGCCATTACCAGCGCCGCACAGCAAAAATCCATCACCCTACTGCCAGTTGATTCGCCTAAAGAAATCGCCGGCAAGGGTATTTCAGCTAGCATTAACGGCCAACAGGTTTTAGCTGGGCGCCGCGATTTACTAATCGAACACGGCATTAGCGGGGCGGACATTCCCCATGTAACCCATACCGCCACCCTACTGGCGGTAAACGGCGCATATTATGGCGCAATTATTTTTGCAGACACCGTACGCCCGGAAAGCCAACCAACCTTACAAAAGCTAAAAACTCTGGGTGTGAATAATCTTGTTATGGTCACTGGTGACAACCGCGGCACGGCGCAAAAAGTGGCTGACTCCGTTGGCATTACAACAGTCCACGCCGAATGCCTGCCCAAGGATAAAGTCGACATTGTTGCCAACCTGCAGCCAAAACCAACCATGATGGTGGGCGACGGCATTAACGATGCACCGGTACTAGCGGCGAGCGATGTGGGCATTGCCATGGGCGCTAAAGGCGCAACAGCCGCCAGTGAATCCGCCGATGTAGTAATTATGTTAGACGACATCAGTAAATCCGCCCAA
>CALEKV010000108.1 GCA_937902525.1 uncultured Candidatus Saccharibacteria bacterium
AGATTCCGAAACGTGACTGGAGTTCAGACGTGTGCTCTTCCGATCTTATCGTCGCTTAACTTTGAACTACGCAGCGAAGAAGAACAAGACGCTATCATTGAAACCTACGAGAGTTTTCTAAACTCTGTCGGTACGAGCTTGCAAATCCTGATACGGACGCGCGAGATAGATATGGACAAATACCTCGAAGACCTACGCGAACGGCTAGATAGTGAAACTGTGCCGATCTACCGCACGCAGCTACAAAACTACGACGAGTTTATACGCTCGCTCATTAGCAACAACAAGATTTTAACGCGTCATTTCTATATCGTCGTGCCGTACCGACAATCTGGCAAGGCAGATTTTGACCTCATCTCGGAGCAAATAAAAATCAAGCTCGACATTATCAACAAAGGTATGGGGCGGCTCGGTATGCACGCCGATCAACTCGACAGCCTCGAAGTGCTAGACCTGTTTTATAGCTTTTACAGTCCGACGCAAGCCAAAATACAGCCACTCACCGAACAGGCTTTGCAGATAATTCATACCGCCCTCGTCAAGAGCGAGCAGAAAGGAACAGCAGATGAAAACACAGCTAAAAAAGCTCGAAAACGTAAGGCGTAAACTCATAGAGCCAATCGCCGCCCCTGCTCGCAAGCGACGACAGGCGCGTATAGAGCGACAACAAGAACTCAATATCACGTTTGGCGAACAAGACGCTATCGACGTATTGTCATACTCTGGGCTAGAAGAAAATATCGACCATTTGTGTATCGACGGCGTGTACATGCGTACCTTGTACATCTCTGGCTACCCATTTGTGGCAAACTCTGGCTGGCTTGATAGTCTGATTAACTTTAACCACGATACCGACATAAGCTATCACGTACACGAAGTCAGCGCCATGTCAGCCTTACCAAAGCTGCACCGCAAAATTACCGAGCTAGAGAGTACCAAGAGGGCTATGATGAGGGCTGGTAAAATTGTCGGTTCTGAAATTACCGACCCCTTAGAATCGGCTATCGAGCTACGCGATAAAATCCAGCGTGGCCAAGAAAAACTGTTTCAAATGGCAATCTATGTCAGTATTCGCGCCGAAACTTTAGAGGAGCTAAACAAAATCACAAAACTGCTTGAGGCTACTATGTCGGCACGGCTGTTTTACTCCAAAGTGGCACGCTACCAACAACTTGAGGCTTTGCAGTCAATCCTACCTCGCGGCGAAGACCAACTGGCACAAAAACGCAACCTCGACAGTTCCAGCGCGGCGCTTACTTTTCCGTTTATGTCGTCCGAGCTAGTGCAAGAAACTGGCATATTGTATGGCGTAAACAAATCAAATAACTCGCTGGTTATTCTTGATCGCTTTAGCTTGCACAATGCAAACTCAATCACGTTTGCAAGCTCTGGCGCTGGTAAAAGCTACACAACCAAAGTCGAGATACTACGCCAGCTTATGCAAGGCACAAAAGTTATCGTCATTGACCCAGAACGTGAATATGAGCGACTGACAAAATCTGTCGGCGGTACATACATCAAAGTATCGGCCAAGAGCAAGCAAAAGATAAACCCCTTTGACCTTGCAACGACATTTCACAAAATTAGCGACCTGTCGGAGCATACCCAAGACCTTACAGAAGTCATTGGCCTTATGGCAGAGGGGCTAAACTCGCGCGAAAAAGCGGCAGTCGATAAAGCCATACTCAAAATCTACAAAAAAGCCAAGAAACAACAACCACTCCTCGAAGACTTGTATGTTGAACTCAAAGACCTCGGCCAGATGAAACTATGCGAACGGCTAGAACGATATATCTCTGGCTCGCTTGCCGAAGTGTTTAACTCACAAACAAATATCAAGCTCGATAATCGGCTAGTTGTTTTTGACATCAAAGACTTGCCAGAGAGCCTACGCAAAATAATGATGTTGATTATCTCAAACTTTGTAAAAAATCAGGTCATGGCCAAGCCAGAAAAACGGTTACTCATCATTGACGATGGCTGGCTACTGCTTGAA
>CALEKV010000109.1 GCA_937902525.1 uncultured Candidatus Saccharibacteria bacterium
TTGCCGGAGTGGACACGATAGTGACAATTAAAAATGGTAAGGTAGATGAATTAGGCCGCCCAGCAGAGCTTGCAAATACTGGCGGGATTTATTCGGAGCTGCTTAGGCTGCAAATTAATGCAACCGAACATGATAAAAAACGCTTGGCGCAGTATGAAATTAGTGCTTAATTTGGTATAATAGACACTAGATATTTTTAGGAGGTATTGATTACTATGGCGACATCCAAAGCGCAACGCGTTGGCATATCTATCATTTTGGCTATAACAATTTTGGGCACCATTGGCTCGTTTGCTGTTATGATATTAAGTCAAAAAAACTTAACCGAAGACGCAAAGCGACAACAACAAGAATTAGCTGATTATCAGCAAAAGTATCAAGCTTATCAAGCACAGGTCCTGGCGCAAGCCGATGAATTATCGGCTAAATATTACCCAACCTTTAGTCAGTACGTCGGTCGGGTTGGTGAATTTAGTTTAGATGAAGCCGAAAAAGGTGGCCTGCAGACCGAAGATTTTCTGGTGGGCGATGGCGAAGATGTTACTGGTGACACGAATTTATCGGCGTATTACGTTGGCTGGTTGCCGAACGGTAATATTTTTGATCAATCCGTTAAAGACGGTAAGCTGTCTTCGCCGATTGCACTAGGCCCTAAACTCTCTGAAGCTGGTGTGATTGAGGGCTGGAGGGAAGGCATAAAAGGTATGAAAATTGGTGGTGTACGCATAATCACTATCCCGTCCGAAAAAGCTTACGGTGAAACCGGTAGTAAAGATGCAACAGGTAAAGAAACTATCCCTGCCAATACGCCGTTAAAGTTTTTGGTCATGGCAGTGCCCACTCCGGCTGAAATAAGCATGCCGGCGTATCCGCAGAGCCTGCTACAAGGGGGTGTGTATTAATGAAAGATGAGATTTATGATGTTGCCATGATTGGCGGCGGGCCAAGCGCGCTTAGTGCTGCCGTGTATACGGCACGCGAAGATTTAAGCACGGTGGTTTTGGAAAAGGCGATAGTTGGCGGTATGGCGGCAATCACCGACCAGATTGATAACTATCCTGGGTTTGCTAATGGTGTAGCTGGTATAGAGTTGGCCGATCAGCTGCAAAAACAAGCGGAGAGGTTTGGTGTAAAGATTGAATATACTACTGTTGAAGGCTTAGAGCGAAAGGGTGATGTAATTGCAGTGAAAACCGACATGGGTGACATCACAGCCCGGTCGGTCTTAATTGCAACCGGCAGCGATTACAGCAAAATTAATGTACCAGGTGAGGCTGAGTATTATGGCCGTGGCGTGCACTATTGCGCCACCTGTGACGGTGCGTTTTACCGTGATAAAAAACTGGCCGTGGTTGGCGGTGGCAATAGCGGCGTGCAAGAAGCCATCTTTTTAACACGTTTTGCCAGCCATATTGACTTATTAGTGCGTAGCACTATTAAGGCAAGCAGCGTGTTGCAAAAGGAACTGCAAAAATATGTTGATGAGGGCAAGGTGTCAATTCACCTTGGTACTACCATCAATGAAATCAAAGCCACCGACGGTAAAGTCGTCGGTGTTGATATCAGTGAAAATGGGGTACAGAAGGATATTTTGATTGATGGTGTGTTTATTTTAGATCGGAAGAGCGTCGTGTAGGGAAAGAGTGTAGATCTCGGTGGTC
>CALEKV010000110.1 GCA_937902525.1 uncultured Candidatus Saccharibacteria bacterium
ACTGGACCAAATAGACCGCTGGCAAGACAGGTACGCAGTACGCTCCGCGCTTGGACCTTAGCGCCATAAGTCATCCGACTTGGCTTGGGCGAATCGCCAAACCCAACCAAATCCATGGCAATGTAATTAACGTTGGCAGGAAGCCTGCTAATAACACCTGCCCACAGGTCAGCTGTATCGCCTAGGCCATGGATAAACACATATGTTTCTTTGGCAGTTAATTTAATGCGCTTATGCCGAACATGTAAAAAATATGGTACCCTTGCCACGCGGTGTAGTAATGTGTCAAGCAATATGTTCATGTCACCATTATACTAAGCGCACTGTGTTTTACCAGTGACGGCTAGTTCTGTTTGGACTATTGCATTTGACGCCAATAGGTAATCAAGCGGGCAGTTGACTGGTCGTAACCGGACAGAGGCGCACCGTCTTTTAGTGTGCTGTCGATATTTTTGGCAAGCACTTTGCCAAGCTCAACACCCCACTGGTCAAAGGAATTTATACCCCATACCGCACCCTGCACAAATATTTTATGTTCGTATAGCGCCACCAACTGTCCTAAGGTATTAGGCGTCAGCTTTGGTAGCAATAGGGTGTTGCTGGGACGATTACCGGTAAATACTTTATGATTAATTAAATCATCTGGCACGTTTTCCTCCCTGACTTCAGTGCCTGTTTTACCAAATGCTAGGGCCTGCGATTGCGCAAGCATATTAGCAGTCAACTTGCGGTGATGTGTGCCGTTATCATCTGGGTTATTTAACGACTGCGCAAACCCTATAAAATCACATGCCACAAGCCGCGTGCCTTGATGAATCAGTTGGTAAAAAGCGTGTTGCCCGTTGGTACCGGGCTCACCCCACACAACTGGGCCAGTTGTATAATCGGTGATAAACTCACCGCTTTTTGTAACAGATTTACCGTTGCTTTCCATATTGCCCTGTTGAAAGTAAGCAGCAAAACGGTGTAAGTATTGATCATATGGCAAGATAGCCTCAGTGTGGACACCCAAAAAGTTAGTATTCCAAATACCCACCAACGCCAAAATAACCGGCAAGTTTTGTTCAAGTGGTGCAGTTTTGAAATGTGTATCCATGGCGTAAAAACCGCTAAGCAGTTCGTCAAAATTATCAACGCCAACCGCTAACATAACACTCAGGCCAATCGCGCTAGTCAGCGAATAGCGGCCGCCAACCCAATCCCAAAACTCAAACATGTTGTTGGTATCAATGCCAAAATCAGCCACTGCCTGCTTGTTAGTACTCAGTGCCACAAAATGATTTTTAATTGCATCATTTTGCTGCAATGCGCCCAGCAGCCACCGCTTAGCACTG
>CALEKV010000111.1 GCA_937902525.1 uncultured Candidatus Saccharibacteria bacterium
GAGATTCCGAAACGTGACTGGAGTTCAGACGTGTGCTCTTCCGATCTATGCGCGATATCTATTACACGATCTTTAACAAACTGACCAGCGAAAGTTTAGACTTTCACGCCAATCGCTTTGGCGGTTCACTCGTCAGCCAAACAAATAAGTTTGTGCATGCCAGCGAAACCCTGTGGGATACCATTGTGTGGACAGTGATGCCGATGATCGCATCCATAGTCGCAGCAGTTGTGATTATGAGTTTTTATGTGTGGCAATATGCGGTGTTTATTCTGGTAGTCACCGTGCTGTTCGCTGTCGCTACCCTGCTGTTTACACGGTGGCTTGCCAAGCGTAATACCCAAGAAGCTCAGGCTGATACAAAAATCACGGCAACTATTGCCGACATGATAACCAATATTAGCACCGTGAAAGCCTTTGGCCGCGAAACGCCTGAGGTCAAGCGCTCGATAAGCGCAGTGGATGATTGGGCAAATAAATCACGCAACGTTATGCGGGGCGTGATTGGTGCAACGACTGGCTATTCTGGCCTGACCGTGGTGATTAATACCGGAGCGTTACTGCTTGCAATCATGGCAACAGGCGCGTACGGCATCAGCGTGGGTGTGGCGTACCTTATCCTCACCTACACGCTCCATGTCGGTGAACAGCTTTGGCAAATGAACAGCATGATGCGCACGTTCAGTAAAATTATGGGCGATGCGCACGATATGACGGGAATTTTGTCCGAGCCAAACCAACTGGTGGACGCAACCAAGCAGCAGCTTAAGGTCACACAGGGTGCAATCGCGTTTACGGATGTCACTTTTGCCCATGACAACGGCCAAGGAACAGGTGTATTTAATGGGTTTAGCTTAACCATCGAACCTGGCGAACGCATCGGGCTTGTTGGCCACAGCGGTTCAGGCAAATCAACATTAGCACGCGTACTCATGCGGTTTTCTGACATTCAGGCCGGAACCGTCGCAATCGATGGACAAGACATTGCTAAGGTGACTCAGCAGAGCCTACACGAAGCGATTGCCTATGTTCCGCAAGAGCCGCTACTATTCCACCGTAGCCTGGCTGAAAATATTGCCTATGGCAACCCAGATGCTACCCGGCAGCAGATAATCAACGCTGCCAAAAAGGCAAATGCGTGGGAGTTTATCAAAAAGCTACCGGAGGGCCTAGAAACCCTGGTGGGCGAACGCGGCATCAAGCTCAGCGGTGGCCAGCGTCAGCGCATCGCAATCGCCAGGGCAATCATCAAAAAGGCCAAGGTAATTGTGCTCGA
This sequence comes from uncultured Candidatus Saccharibacteria bacterium, assembly GCA_937902525.1. GTDB lineage: Bacteria > Patescibacteriota > Saccharimonadia > Saccharimonadales > Saccharimonadaceae > Saccharimonas. The sequence goes on from CALEKV010000111.1 coordinate 1,277, forward strand.
CGAAGCCACCAGCGCGCTTGACAGTGAAAGCGAAAGACTGATTCAAGATGCACTTGCAAAGCTAATGAACGCGAGTACGTCAATCGTCATCGCGCACCGATTGTCAACTATTGCAAAGTTAGATCGCATTATCGTGCTGAAAAACGGCGCAATCGCTGAACAGGGCACGCATGCTGAACTGCTAGCCACTGGCGGCGAATACGCCAAGCTGTGGCGCCACCAGAGTGGTGGATTCCTGGAAGAATAACGTTTAGTAGCACCCCGCCGCCTTAAAAAAGCTGCGGGGTTCTTCCATATTTACGTAAAGCCCACTTTACTAGTTTAATATTTTTATATTTGCTACCATTTAGGCATGAGTTACGAATCATCGATCCACGAAACACAAGGCGATATTTTACATGCACTGTTATTCACGCCATCGGCAAGTTTTGCCGAGTTGCAAAAGACAACTAATTTAACAAGCGACCACTTCACCTTCCATATCAAAAAATTGCTAGAAAGCGGTTATGTATCTAAGCAGGGTGACAAATATTCCCTGACACAAACCGGCAAGGAATACGCCAACCGTTTTGACACAAGCAGCAACACTGTCGAAAAGCAGCCAAAACTAAGTGTATTGCTAATTGTTGAGCGCACCACTAACGGCCGCAAGGAATACCTGATGCAACAACGCCTTAAACAACCATTTTATGGCTATTGGGGGCGGTTTGGTGGTAAGGTATCCTGGGGTGAAAGTTTTGAAGACACCGCTAAACGCGAACTCAAAGAAGAGTCGGGGCTAAATGGTGATTTTAAGTACAGTTTCACTTACCGCAAGCGCGACTACAAAAAATCCGATAATACCCTACTAGAAGACAAGGTGTTTATCATTATGCTATGCAACAATACAAGCGGCGAACTTATTACGGACTTTGAAGGCGGCCATAATGAATGGATGACAGCTGAAGAACTGACCAAAAAGGACAAAGTATTTGAAGGCGCCGTACTCCTGGGTGAAATCGCCAAACAAAACATTCCCTATTACGCCAAAGAATATTACCATGCCGATGAAGCTTACTAAGAATACCTAACTTTTTCGCGGCGTTTTTCAATCCTGTTTTGGAATTCTGCTACTTGTTGAGTCAAGTTGACGCCATAGTTATTCGCCAAGGTTACCAGCGAAATCAGCATATCTGCCATTTCACTACCAATATCAACCGTTTTCGCGGCCTTATCAACACGATCATGGGTGCTTTCGTGCTTACGGATTGCTTCGGCGACCTCGCCCAGTTCTTCTACCAGGTATAAAATTTGTAATGTCACCGATGGCATGGGCGCACTACCCGACTTCCAGTCATTCGCTACCCAAGCTTGCAGTTCTTGAATTGTCATAGTACTCCTTTATACAAGTATCGACCGCACATGCGGCCGATACCTTTAGCATGTTACAGTTATTATTCAGCCTTAGGTTCGGCTGTTTCTTTTGGTTGTTCTTCGCCACCCACCTCCACCTGTTCGGCGTCGGCGGTTTCGGCATCACCAGCTGCCGCATCATTAGCTGCTTGCAATGCACTCGGCTCATACACTGTTGCAACCACAAGGTCAAAGATGGTCGGTTTTTCATCTTCATCGTCTTCATCGGCACGGCCGTCATCACGTTCCACAATCTCAACGCCCTGTGGCAATTTAATATCCTTAACATTCACGCGATCACCGGCGGCAGCTAGGTCTGTAATATCCACCTCCAGCTTGTCTGGTAGATCCATTGGCAGGGCTTTGATTTCAATATGCTCAAGGTTCTGCAACACAATCAGACCGGCACGCTCAGCGGCGCTTTCACCTTCACCGACCAACTTAATTGGCACTTCTGCCTCCACGGGCTCATCAGCTTTAACGGCATGGAATGATACATGGCGCACCACACCGTGTTTAGTTGGTTCAAAGTCAACATCTTTTATCATGGCAATGCGCTTTTTGGCGCCGCTCAGCATGACCGGGCTGTGCTTACCGGCGGCAGCCACGACGCGCCAGATCTCTCCAGCTTCAGCCTGTATTGGGGTAGGTTCCATGCCAGCACCATACACCACACCAGGTACTAACCCCCGCTTGCGCAACTGTTTAACCTTTTTGCCCTGTAGTTCGCGTTTTGCAACACTTAAAATGATTTTTTCTCCCATATCTCTCCTTTCAGGATACATTTACGGAGTACCAGTCTTTTAATTATACCAAATTAGCGTAAGCGGGGTGTGAAATATTTCACACATACCAAAACCGCCAGCTTTGCACTGGCGGAATGGGGTAATTAGAATGTATCAGGGAGGGTCAGACTATTTCATAAAACGGCGAGCGACTGCGTATGTTGAGGCGCCAATAACGCCTGCCAGACCCATCACGCCGGTCATACCGGTTTCAGGTAACTGTTCGGCAATTTCTCCATCGTTTTTTTCCTCAACTTTGGTAGTGTCTTTTTTAACACTGCTGGTAAGCGTATGTACGGGCTTGCTGTTATCTTCGCTATCTTTAGTGGTAGTTGCCTTAACTTTACAGCCGTTATCTAAGATGCTTTTACCTGCTTCGTTCATGTTTTGGCCGGCATACACAGTGCCCTTAGCACTAGTAAACGCCGGGATAATATCACCCCAGCTGTGGGCGGCAATACCTTGGTACCAAACGCCACCCGCGTGGCCACCATGGCCGTTAAGGTATTTGTTGTTCTTTTCATCAACTGCTGATGTACTAACCGTAATTGCAACGTAAGGGTTTGCTTGCGAATCTGTCGCGTGGCAAAGTGTAACTTTTGCGTCTGATGAGCCTTTGCTTTTAGCTTTATCATTCTTGTCAGCACACGCAAACGCTGGGCCACTAATAACAACAGCCGCCACAACCATTAGCGCAATTTTACTAAAACGAGCCACAATAATTGACATAAATTCTCCTTCGTTACATTGCTCTCTTGAGTAACTATATGATTATAGCAAATTTTTTATTTTTTGTCAAGTATATTATACCTGAGTCTCAAAACCCCCTCATTAGCTGGTACGCGGTTAAAATTCGAACATAG
>CALEKV010000112.1 GCA_937902525.1 uncultured Candidatus Saccharibacteria bacterium
CTGAAACATATTGAGGCACCGGGCGCGGCGAGTGTTATTTACGATACCGACCCAGCCAAGTTGGTAAAAAAAGTCATTAAAGTTTTGGATGAGAAATACGTTGACTTCCACCACGACGGTAAGGATAGCCATATTAGTGATCGTCGCGCTGGCCGTGGCTAGCTTATAGTGTTGTCGCTGAGTATAATGGGGTGATGGACAAGTTCCGTCTTTCGTCGCAATACCAACCAACGGGTGACCAGCCGCGTGCAATCGGCCAACTTATTGGTGGTCTGCAAAAAGGCGAAAAACAACAAACACTACTTGGCGTGACGGGTAGCGGCAAAACCTTCACCATGGCAAATATTATTGCCGACCGTAATGTTCCTACGCTGGTGTTGGCACATAATAAAACCTTGGCGGCGCAACTTTTTAGCGAATTTAAGACGTTTTTCCCGGATAACGAAGTTCATTATTTTGTTAGTTATTTTGATTACTATCAGCCAGAGGCGTACATTGCAAGCAGTGATACATATATTGAAAAGGATAGCGCCATCAATGAAGAGATCGACCGCTTGCGACATGCTGCCACCAGTGCGTTACTAACTCGCCGTGATGTCATAATCGTGGCCAGTGTGAGTTGCATTTATGGTATTGGCAGTCCAGACGATTACGCCGAAATGAGTATAACCGTGGAGCGAGGCGAACGCCGATTGCAAGATAAGTTTGTGCGTCAACTAACAGACATACAATATAGTCGCAACGATATTGATTTTCACCGGGGCACGTTTAGAGTGCGCGGTGATGTGGTTGACATATTCCCGGCGGGGTACGATACGGCTTTTAGAATTGAATTTTTTGGCGATGAGGTTGAGCGTATCACGCAAATTGACCCGTTAACCGGTGAGATTTTGAACGAACCGCAGTTTGTGAAAATATTCCCAAGCAGTCACTATGTAACGCCAAAAGAAAAGCTGGCGGTGGCGATTGAAAACATCAAGTTGGAATTTGAAAATCGCGTGGAATGGTTTAATGCGCACAATAAACTACTCGAAGCACAGCGGCTTAGCCAACGCACCAAATACGATATTGAGATGTTGGAACAAACCGGTTTTGTAAAGGGCATCGAAAACTACAGTCGTTATTTAACTAACCGCGAGCCGGGTGAGCAGCCGGCCACGCTGATGGATTATTTTCCTGATGATTTTTTGATGTTTATTGACGAAAGTCACGTCACCATCCCACAGGTGCGCGGCATGTACAATG
>CALEKV010000113.1 GCA_937902525.1 uncultured Candidatus Saccharibacteria bacterium
TGGACTTCGTGCTCCGCCTTACTGTCTAGGCTGCTGGTAGCTTCGTCTAATATCAATATAGGTGCGTCCTTTAAAATCGCCCGTGCTATGGCAAGACGCTGCTTTTGGCCGCCGCTAAGCTTAAGGCCACGCTCGCCAATCTCTGTATCGATACCCTTTGTCAACTTATTAATAAAACCGCCTGCGTTAGCGGCATGTGCTGCTGCCATAACTTCACTATCCGTCGCGCCTGGCCGGCCATACGCAATGTTTTCACGGATAGTGCCACTAAACAATGACGGATCTTGAAATACGGTCGCGATTGCCGCGCGCACATCGGCACGCCTTACTGTTGTTATATCATGGCCACTGATTTTGATTAATCCAGATTGCGGCACATACAGTCCCATAACTAGGTTTGAAATTGTCGTTTTACCGCTCCCGCTTTCACCAACAAACGCCAAACGCTCACCCGCCTTGGCCGTAAAACTAACATTATTCAAAACAATGTCCTTTTCATCATACGCAAAAGACACCTTATCAAACTCAATCGAAGCATTATCAATTACCAACCTGTCTTTATTTGCATCATCAGGCTCAGGCTGTTCTGCCATTGCAGTTAAAAAGTCCTTGCTATTAGCAACTGCACGCTGATAACTATCAACAAAATAACTCAGGTTACGCAGCGGAAAGCTTGACTGTTGCACTAACGCAATCAACATAGCCATATCACCTATAGTTAGTGTTTTGTACGCCGTTAAATAAAATAAGGTTACTAATATCAATGCGTTCACCACGCCATACGCCAAACTGCGCCATACATTCATGACATGCCAGTGACGTGACTGCCTTTTTGTAATATCCACCATCTTGTTAAATTCACGGTTAAAGATGTTGTATTCGCGGCGTTCGCTGCCAAAACTTTTTATCAAGCGCATCTGCCCTACGGCTTCGGCAAAGCGCCCGCTGGCAATATCAAAATGATGATTCTTTTTGCCCTCAAGTTTTTGCCAAAGTTTGCTGGTTTTAGCGGTTAGCAATAAGTTGATTGGAATCAACGCCATAAACAATATAGCCAGTGGCCAACTATAAACCACCAGCACCACAATTGTCGCTGCAACCATCAACAATAATTGCAACAAATTATTGCTAAAAAACTGCAAAAAACTAGTGATATCACTAATTGCTCGCGATAACCGGTTTATAATTTTACCGGTTATTTCATTGTCGTAATAGCGCTGCGGTAGAGACAATAGGTGTTTGTAATAAGCAGTCGACAGCTGCTTACGAGCGCGCATAGCCAACTGGTCTCCAAAATAACCGCCAACGTCGCCAACGATAATCGTGACTATCGATATTCCAACTAACAGCGCAATATAAATTGCAATGCGCTGCCACTCAAAAACTGCCGAGCCTTGCAATATCGCTACCACCCAATCGGTGGCGTTTTTGATGATAACTGGGTTAGCAAACGAGCTCAGCGCTCCAACCACCGACCCAATGGCAATAACAATCATCAGCGGCCTTAGTCCGGTGGTATATGCAAAGATTTTTTTTATTTGATTCATGCGTGAACGCTAAACCCCCAGCTGCCTACTCCCCGGCCTCGGTTGTCAAACCATCAAACGGCTTGTCGTTGGCCTCGGCTTCAGACTTAGTGGCAAAGTTTTCGCCGTCCACATGGTTAGGGATAGAATAAATGGTATACAGCTTAAGGTCGGAACTACCAACATTAACAATATTATGTGTCGCACCCGCCGGCACAATCACACAATCACCATCAGAAATATCGTACACCTGGTTGTCAACGTAGGACTTGCCATTGCCTGCTTCAACCCTGAAAAACTGGTCAGCACCATGTTTTTCGCTGCCGATTT
>CALEKV010000114.1 GCA_937902525.1 uncultured Candidatus Saccharibacteria bacterium
GACAGGCATAAAAATGAGGCTGCCTGAAACAAGAGAAAAGAGGCGGGATAGTATCTCTTGTTCGACTTTTTCGTCTGTCGGACTCTTAATATTGCCGATTGAGAGATGTGCTTCGAAGGGGCGCCGAGGCTTTATCTGGAGCAATTTGCGGACACTTGCGCATTCACGGTCGATGGTCGGGCATTCAAAAAATAATGCGACTCGCACCCCCCTACCGCTCCTGCCGTTAAGGAACCCGACACTTGTGGGCTCGGCTGGCGTGGTTCTAAGAGGTGATCGGCTGGTATCTTCCAGAAATTGAGACGCTAAAATCGCGCGGGTCAATGCTCCTCCGTCGAAAGGAGCGAAATTTTTGAAGTGTTGAGCCGTAGCGATCGAGACCGTAGCCGTTTCAGCCGGTTTCAAGTCTAGGGGTTCAACTCCTATGTCCAGAAGCTCATCCTGCATGGCGGCAACAAGCTCAGCGCCGCCGTGAAGACTTCTCTCCCAGCGGACAAACGGCGTACGCAGCCTAGCTTCTTCTATAACCTCTGTCATCTCTATATGTTAACACAAATTAATAATAAAGTCAAGCATTATGCGATGACAGCCCCAGTATGGGCGGTATTGCTTCGTATGACAGTAAGAAATGTTACAATAAAATAATGTCGGTTGAGTTTCAAAAAATACCATTCTATATGCCTGACACAGGTATCGCACAGCATCATGATCTCAGGCTGTATCGGCCGGTGCTCAGCTCTGACGGCTCACCTGCGCTCGATATGTTTCATGCGCATGTGGCCGAGACGCTGACCGCAGCCGGCTTTAGTCCTGATGATGTGACGCTACAGCTACCCGATCGGTACGAAGTAACCATCGTGAGTAAGGGCTCGATCAACCGGGCAACTACCCTGACGGACGATACATTTTTCGCTAGTGTCCATACTGAGAGCATACATGACGTGCTGTTGGATGAATTACCCGGAACCTCGAAGCGGCCTATCCCGGCGACGCTTGGCAAAATAAGCTACTACGGCACAGAACTCGGGGAAAAGACCAAAGTGCCGCGGTACCTCGCAGCTTTCCTCGATATGGACGGCGAGAGCATAGCAAAATACGTTGGGCTGGAGCGATTTGCAGGGTATGAATGGCTGAAAGCGTACTCGGGGCTTGATAAGGAATTCACCATGAAGCTCCGCACGCTTAAGCCGGCCGCATTCCGCTTCGCGGCATTCCATGACCTGAAACACCTCCCCGAAAAAGCACTTGTCGAAAAACTCATACCTCCCTTTCCTGTCAAAGTCATACTCGGCCGGGTCGCTGCCGCCGGCTTCGACGACACTAGTCAACGGGCATAGATTCCTCCGGCATTGTTGGCGGGGATTTGTGAGCAATCCCTTGACTGTTGACGCTGGGCGCGGTACACTAGTACATAAGAAGTAGTGTAAGTTGGGCTGTGCTGACGACGGCGCCCGTCAGATTAGCACCCAAAATCTCGGCTTAGGTAGCTTCGGTAAAGCAGGGTTCGGTGACAGTTGTCAGACGATAGAATGTCCCTCTGGGCAGTAATGATCTGGCGGCTCGTAGCGGCTCCCCTCACCAAAATCATTATCAAACCTGACGTTCGGTATGGGCTGGTATAGTGTTGGCCCTTGTCTCGAAAGTCACCTATAACTAATCAAGGAGTGACAAGGCGTATGGCGAAAGCATCGAGCACGCAGAAAAACGCTCGTGTCTACTTTACGCAGCAGGACGATACCGCCCAGCTGCCGAATCTGGTAGACCACCAAAACAACTCATTCCAGTGGTTCGTCGACGAAGGGCTTAGCGAGCTGCTCGCAGAAATCAGTCCCATCGATGATTACACTGGAACTAAACTTAGCTTGACATTCAAAGAGTACCACTTCGAAGATCCGAAAATGTCGGAGTTCGAAGCGCGCGACAACAATGTCAGCTATGAGGCACCGCTCAAGGCGACGGTCGAACTGACCAACAAAGTGACCGGTGAAGTCAAAGAGCAGGAAATCTACCTGGGCGACTATCCCTGGATGACCAGGCGCGGTACATTCGTTATTAACGGCGCGGAGCGCGTGGTCGTAAGCCAGCTGATCAGGTCACCTGGCGTTTTTTATACCGGCGAACTGCATGGCACGCGTAACCTCTATGCTGCCAAGGTCATCCCGGGTCGTGGTGCTTGGCTGGAGTTTGAGACTGCTGCCAGCGGTGCGCTCTACGTCAAAATCGACCGTAAGCGCAAGATGGCAGTCACTACGCTGCTGCGCGCGCTCGGTATGAACGAGACGGCTATGAAGGCGGCATTCAAAGATGTCGACCAGGATAAAAACAGCTACCTCGAAGCTACCCTCGAAAAAGATTCATCCAAAGGCCAGGCCGAAGCGCTTATCGAAGTCTATCGTCGTTTGCGCCCCGGCGATCTCGCGACCGTCGACAACG
>CALEKV010000115.1 GCA_937902525.1 uncultured Candidatus Saccharibacteria bacterium
TTACGATGCAAAGATACAACGCCGGACAGGGCAAATGCAAGTCGGGTTTCCCGCATGGGGGGTGGCGCCCGCCATGCGGGAAATGAAGCTGCTGCACGTAGAGCTGCAAGATTTTTAGTCTCAGTATTTTAGGTGTCATCCCTAGCGGGATTCAGATATCCTCATTTATGTTTTCTACCAACATGCCATGCCTAACGGCATTATCCGTGTCATTTTTCTTTCTCGTTACTCGAGACGCAAAGTATTGCGTCTCTACAAAAAAAGTGACAGCGCTTGAATCAGAAGTTTTTCAAACTTCGGAAGTGTTGAATATCCATGGGGGACAATGGTAGGGTGAAGATATGCAGGCTAAAAGCTTGCAGCATTGTGGTACGAAGCTGAAAGCTTCGACCAGTGCGGCTATATGAAGAACTGCCAACAGGCTGTGCGCGCGCGGCAGCCAACAGCAGGAGAGGTGCGCAACAGTATGGCGCCATAATAATCTTTTAGAAAGTTATAGGAGGATATACCAGCTTATGGATTTGCGGTATGTGTGTAGAATATATTACCGTTAATGTGTCGCCTATCTGCTGTATGTTATTGGTGCAGTCTCCTTCATAATGTCTATTACCTACATCGTAATAGTATTTGATATGTCTTTTTTTAGGGCCTTTGCCATGGGAATAGTGATATTTATAAACTATAGCAATGCTTGTTTTGCCATATAGCTTTAGTTCCTTATCGTCGAATCTTTTTATGGCTGATTTGTAGATTGCCAAATACCCTCCAAGTAGTACCATCAATAGCAGTAGTACTAGTGCATTCGTTTTTCGTTTGGTAACTAAAAATGTAGCCTTACGGTATTGGCTATAGCTAATACTAAGCGTAAATGCCATGGCACAAAAGTTGAGCGATAATACAAAGCAGCTATAAACTGTAAGTATAATAGCGGGAACAATAGCTAATGGAAATGAGTACGTAAAGTGATAAGCAAACCATACCCCCAACAAAGCGCCTATTGT
>CALEKV010000116.1 GCA_937902525.1 uncultured Candidatus Saccharibacteria bacterium
TCCACAATCGCAAAATTCAAGTCGCGCTGGCGCACCAAGTCAGCCTCATTTACCATGTTGTCACGCAGGTAGTCAAAACCAAACTCGCTATTTGTTCCGTAAGTGATGTCAGCCTGGTAGGCTTCTTTGCGTGTGCAAGGCTTAAGTTTGCGCATGCGAGGGTCGGTGTGAGCGTCGTTATTAAAATCACTGTCGTATATGAACGATGCTTCATTAATGATTACGCCAGTCTTTAGTCCAAGAGCATCATAAATCTGGCCCATCCAACCAGCATCTCGCTGCGCCAAGTAATCATTGACCGTGACAATGTGCACGCCCTTACCCGGAAGCGCATTTAAATACGCTGCTAAAGTTGACATGAGCGTTTTACCTTCACCGGTTTTTAACTCGGCCACATTGCCTTCGTGTAGCACCATGCTACCAATCAGCTGCACATCATAATGACGCTCGCCAATCTCGCGGTCGGCCGTTTCGCGCACCAAGGCAAACGCATCAGGCAAAATTGAGTCAAGCGTAACGCCTTTTTTTTGTAGTTTTTTGCGCAAAACGTCGGTCTGATCAGCCAACTCCTTTTTGCTCATTTTGGCGTATTTATCAGCTAACGCATTCACCGTCACAACTTTTTTTTGCAGCCGATTGAGCACCTTTTTCTGTGGGTCGCCGAACACTTTCGTCAGCGCCTTTTGTCGATTCACCATTAAAACCCTCTTTCCGTTTAAGGACACTATAAGAATACTAGTTATTATACCCTGAATTACAGAGATGCAAAAGAGGCTTTGTTGGCCTTAGCCGCGTTCGTAGCTGCGCTTGAACTTGTCCAATAGCTTACGGCGCCCAACATGTGGAATAATTTCTTGCTTATACTTGCGTAGTTGGTTAGCAATTTTTGCCTCGACAATATCAGTTGCCGCCAGTACATTCATGGTTGAGTCTTTAGCAGTAATGACTTTGTCGGGCACGTTTAACACCACTTCCACCTCATATTTATTGCCGTGGCTTTGGTTGATTTCAGCTAATTTTACTGCCGCATTAATACTTTTGCGGGCATGGCGTGGCGCCAAGCGGTCAAGCGCACCAATTTTTTTTCGGACATATTTTTTAGTAGCTTCATCAGGCGTGTATGTGCCGACTCCAGTTATCTCGATATTTGTGATCATGTGTGACCTCCTTTTCGACGATGACTTGATACTTATAGTATAGCACGAATGCTTAAACTTATGAGACGTCCACTCCAATTGCCTGACTGATATGCGTAAAGCCATCGCGCTTCAATAACTCCACCAGACCAGCATTGATTTCGCCCACTACCTGTGGGCCTTCAAAAATCATGCCAGTAATCATATCCACCAGGGTAGCACCGGCCCGGATTTTTTCATACGCGTGTTCAGCTGTGAAGACGCCGCCCGCCCCGATGATTGCCATTTTTCTACCATGACGGCGGTAGGTTTCACACACCAAATCGGTGGTTATTTTACGATTGGGGGCACCACTCAAATTACCATTAACTTCTATCGGCAAATTATCTTTAAGCTCAACATTTTGCCTATCTTTGCGCAAGTTACCAATCGTTAATGCGGCAACGCCATGAGCGGCTGCAACATCAGTCAGCTCTAAAAATTGTTCAATTGGGACGCTAATCGGCATTTTAATAAAAATCGGCTTATCAAGCGCTAGCGCATCAACAACGCTCAATAACATATCCAGCCGCTCGGGTGTAGCGAAGTCTTCACCGCCATACGCATTTGGGCAGCTGATATTAATTTCCAGCGCCCCTACATTACCTTCACCGTCAAACATTGCCAGACTAGCGGCGTAATCGCGAATCCCATCAATATCATTTGCCGTACGCTTAGAGTTTGTTTTTGCCACAGAAACAATTAGCGGAAATTTTTGAAAAATACTAGCTGCATATTTCCCGACCCTATGCACTACAACTTCCGTTCCTTCGCTAGGTAACCCGGCATTAACCACTAGAGATTGGGTTTTTGGTAGACGGTAAAACCAATCACCCTTGTTACCGCTATACTGCCCCCAGGTCACACTGCCACCGGTCATAAAGCCAAAGCCAACCGCCCGCATAATACGAGGGGTATCGATGCCCTTATCAAACCCTGCACTGAGGCCCACAGGGTTACGGAACACCAACCCGGCCACCGTTTGTTCCAGGTACTTAGCATTTTGATAGCTCCATAGCTTGGGTAGCGAGCGCATACCTGGTACACGCCCAACAAACTTTGCCATTTTAATCATGTGCTTATGAACGCTATCTGGGCGCTGCTTAAATAACACCGGCTTAACAACGTGTTTATAACCGCTACGGGTCACCCTACTTACTACTTTTACCATCATGCCTCCACGTTTTTTGTTTACTAAATATATTCTCGATTGCCCATATATCCACGCAAAGCCTCAGGGATTTTAACGCGGTAATCTTGCGTCTGATAATTCTCGATAATCGCAACCATAATCCGCCCAAGCGCAAACGCGGTCGCATCGTTAGTATGGACAAGTTCAGTGCCTTCACCACAACGCACGCGAGTGTTGAGGCGTCGTGCTTGATAATCAGTCATGTAATCAGCCGTGTGGGTTTCACGGTACTTATTCTGCCCGGGCAACCAAGCCTCCATATCGACACCGCGCGCATCCGGCTTGCCAATGTCGCCTGTCACCTTAAGCAGTACATGATAAGGAATACGAAGGGCAGCAAGGAGATATTCTTGGATAGCAATGAACAGTAAATGCTCGTTATAGCTGGTCGCGGCAGTAGAAAAACTTTCCATTTCAAGCTTATCAAACTGGTGCATGCGGATAATACCTTCCATGTCCTTTCCATAGGTGCCCGCCTCTTTACGGAAGCTGGTCGCAAAACCAAGGTACCTGACTGGCATATCATTTTCTTCAAAGATTTCACCGGCGTGCATACTACCAAGCACATGCTCAGCACTGCCCTGTAACCATAATTCCTCGCCCTCGATTTTATAGCGGTCATCCTGGGGCTCAAGACGATCCATTTGGTCATAGGCTTCAGTCTTAATCATAAGCGGCGGCAACACTGGGATAAATGGCTTCGTGTTAACATCAAGCCCGGCATTATTCACGATTTCAGCTATCTTTGCCTCGTCGGTTAATGTATCAATAACAAAATGTTCTATAGCCAGCTGCAACTTGACCAAATCGCCCATGATATACGCAAAGCGACTACCGGCAACCTTAGCGGCGCGCTCTTTATCTAACCACCCGCGTTGTTCGGCAATTTCCGCATGATTGCGCGGCGTAAAATCAAACTGCGGGATATCCCCAGCGGTCTTTGTAACGACATTGCTATCTTCGCTCAAGGCAACTGGTACATCATCCGCTGGCATGTTTGGTACCTTTTTTAAGAGCGTAACAAACTCGTCGTTTGCCGTACGTAAATATTCTTCGCGTTCAGACAGCTCCACTTTAATCTGCTTGCCTTCATCAATCAACGCTTGCTCCGGCTTGCCGCCCTTCATTTTTGCGGCGATTTCATTGCGCCGAGTGCGTAGTTCGTCTACCCCCTGCTGTAACTGGCGCCGTGACGCGTCAAGCTCAAGTAGTTCCTGAATATTAACGTCATAGCCCTTTTGCCGGGCAGCCTCTTGCACGCGCTCGGCGTTTTCGCGGATAAATTTAATATCTAACATACTCCTATTGTACCATCTAGTAACCCGCTACGGACACGCGCGCTTATTCTGTGCGCAATGCTTCGATAGGGTCAAGCCGCGCCGCCTTACGTGCCGGGAACCAGCCCGCAATGACTGCAATAAATTCCAACGCAAGAATCATCAGGCCAATTTGCCACCACACAAAGATCAGCAGTTTATTTTCACCTAAATCAAGTGCTTTCGTAATAATAGGGTTGGCAATCCAGCCAAGGACTAGCCCCACTGCTGCCCCTAATGAGCCGCCAAAAAAACCAATCCATGCCGCCTCGTTGCGGAACAGTCGCGCCACACCACTGCGCGACATGACAAGAGCCTTCATTAAGCCAATCTGGCTCGTGCGCTCTAACACACTAATGTATTGCGTATTAATTATCCCAAACACGCTCGCAATCAAAGCAAGTACAGCAAAGCCCGCCACAATCCCCTGTAAAATATTCACGAACGTGAACAATATTGTTTGGGCATCTTTTGCCGTTTGCACACTAAAACCGTAATCGCCTTTAATTGCTTGTTTTGCGGCCTCGGTGTCACCTTTTGCAATCGCCGTGACACCTAAAACCTGCCCAGCCGTTTTGCTATTACCCTCTGTAAACTCAGTCGCAATCCTAGCGGCATCAGTCGAAACTAATAGCTGTGTCATTGAGGTCAGCGCCATGGCGGATTTTTTTGCCACCGCCACCACGGTGTATTCAAATGGTTTTTGCTCTGGTTTTACCAAATCGGCTACAGCCGCCTGGCCGCCAGCCATAAATGCCGCTGCAATTTGCTCTTCCGTTGGGGACTGCGCGCTACGTGAAAACGTTACAATGATTTTTTTACCCAGCAAGTCTTTTGGCGCCACGCCAAGCTCGCTCGCGTATTCTTCGGGCACGACTATTTGGCTATCCTTGATTTGCTGCCCCAGTTTTGGCAGCTCGCCAGCCACCGTATTGTTAATAATCGTCGAGTCGTAATAGCTTAAGGCTGCTGTGTATTTTTTAGCATTACCCTCAAACTGCGTATACGTCGGTGTTAAATTATATAGCGGCACCACATCTTTGATATCGCTGCGTGCCTGCAATTTTGCAATGTCATCTTTATTTAACATTTTTACCGTGCTACCCTGCCGGTATCCTTGGGCGGTATCTTCGGAATACTCTTGTAATTTCATACTACCGCCGCGGCCCGAAGTGAGCGAATCGTCCTTTGTGATAAATAACGCCTGGGGGTCAATGTTATTTTTTAACAAATCATCGGCATAGCGGCGCGCGCCCTCCCCCGCCGCCATACTGAGCGTTAAGGTGAATGCACCCACGGCAATCGCCAGGCTGGTTAAAAACGTACGCACCTTCGCCTGGTTCAAATTGAGCGCTGCTCGTTTAGCTATATCCAGACGTTTCATCACCTACCCTCCTGCCTACGTTCAATCTTTTCAATAGTGCCATCTTTAATATGAATCTGCATATCACACCGCCTAGCAATATCAATATCATGCGTAACAATAATTAGTGTGGCATTATTTAGTTTGGCATAACCAAACAATAATCGTTCGATCTTTAGACCGGTAACGCTGTCTAGGTTACCGGTCGGCTCATCTGCAAATAGTATTTTTGGCTTACTGACGATAGCACGCGCAATCGCTAAGCGCTGCTTTTGTCCGCCACTTAAATCTTTAGCCTTACTCCTCGCTTTATCTGATAACCCCACGGCCTCTAGGGCTCGCATTATCCTGCTTTTCCGGTATCGCTGCGAAACCTGGGCTATTTCTAACGGCAGGCTAACATTGCTATAACATGTATCGTTGCCCTGCACAAAGAAGCTCTGGAATATGAACGCCATTTTTTCACTGCGGAACTTATCCACGGCCCTAGGCTTCAGCTTCAAAATATCCTGGCCGTCAATTATAACCTGACCATACCCCGGCCTGTCCAGCCCGCTCATAGCGTGCATAAGCGTGCTTTTGCCGCTACCGCTTTTACCTACGATCGCAACCGTCACTCCATTGGGGATAACAAGATTGATATCTTTAAGCGCTGTAAACGTGTTTTTCTTTTTACCGTAGGTTTTCGTAACGTCTTTTAGCTCTATCGTCGCCACTACTGCGCCTTTACAAGCTTAACTTTTGGTCCACGACCGTTTGCTTCGTACTCACCGCGGATGGCGTAAAGCAATGCGCCAGTCCCGAACGCTAGCGAGCCTAAAATGGCAAGCATATTAACAAACGGAATAATAAATAACACACCAAGGCCGAGTGCTGCGAGTGCCGTTGCTGAGACTGGGTGCATTTTTTGCTTTGCGAACAGTACGCGACCCAGATAAATAGCGGTCACACCCGCGCTCACTGCGCACAACGCTAACCACACCAAAATCAAAGCAATACCAAGCGGTAACGCAATAACGCTTGCCATCAGGGTGATAACAATTATTGGCACGACAATTATCGACACTAGGCCGATTGCAGTTGCCAGAATAACATCACGGGGAGAAATACTCGTAGCCGTGTGCATCTTTTTGGGAAACGCCAACCTAAGCGCAAGAGCAATTAACAACACCCACACAACCACCAAAAACGTCCACATGGCGAAGCCCTGCACCGCAAGACCAGCCTGTCGGCCTGAATACTTGCTGTTTTCGTCTCGCTTGACATCACCATTCACAGTACCGTTGATTTGTGCATCTGTGCTACTGGCATAATGCAAAAATCCGCCGATTACTGCGTCTTTACCCACTGTCAGGTTGTCGTAAATCCCCTCCACGTCACGCGACACAGGGCCATTAATAACACCGGTCTGGGCGGTGGCGACAATATCACGTCCGACGCTACCATTCATCAACACCTCACTACCGCTAAGCACAGCATCTCGCCCAATCCGAGCCGCAGTTTCAACAGTGACTGTTGTTTTAGCAAAAGCCGATGCGCTACCACCAATTTCGCCACCGAGTGTGACGTTTTCCCCTGCTACGCGCACATCGCCAGTTACTTTACCGCGTACCGACACGGTTACGCCAGCACAGTTCACGTCGCCATTAACGGTACCTGTAATAACAATCGTTTGCGCCGCACAGTTCACGTCGCCATTAACGGTACCTTCAATATGTACATCATTACCAGCAAAATAGACTGCGCCGTCAACCGTATCCCCTGGCTTGACGTAGTTAGTAGTACTGTCTCCGTAGCGACCCGCCGCAAAACTACTTGGCGCAGTCAGAAACACCCCACATGCTAGCGCAAATACCACGCCCACGCCTGCAAACAATTTATTACGCATACACATAACCTCCCCGCGTTATTTATACATCACCAGTATATAGTGCTTTTGCTGTTTATGGCAAACGTGTCACAGACAATTGTGGTTTTTGTAAAGTTATTCACAGCTTAGCTTCAGGGTAGAGTTCTTTTGTAGCTTCATCGTAATCAACCCGTAGCTGCGGAAAAGGTACGCCTTCCCGGGCTGTCACACCTTCGAACATCCAAAAAACCCGCTCACTATTGCCCCAACCGCACGCTGGTGGCATGCCGTATTCCAGCATTTCGATGTAGTCAATGTCCAGCATCATCGCCTCATCATCACCGCTATCACGCATATTCTGCTGTTCAATAAAGCGGCCATATTGATCGATTGGGTCATTTAGTTCACTAAACCCGTTACCAAGTTCACTGCCAAGCATGACTGGCTGAAAACGCTGCACAGTGTTTCCATCAGGATTACTTTTGCTAAGTGGACTGATAAACCTTGGCGTGTTCACTAACCATACGGGCCCCGCAATCTCTTTGCGAATGTTTTTCCATAATTTATCAATACCCCGTGGGATACTGTCAGTCTTTTCAACTTCCAGGTTATTCTCTTTCAGCCTAACAGACACTTCTTCAATACTAGTATTCCACACATCGATACCGTAGCGGTCTTTTAAAACCGTGGCATAGTCCCACCGTTCCCACGGTCTTTCCAAGTCAATTTCAAAACCGCGCACCTTAAACTGTAAAGTCCCAAAAGTTTCCTTAAGAACGTATTTATACATTCCTTCCATAAATGCCATGCCGTCTTCCCAGTTGGCATAAGCCCAATACCATTCCATTGCAACGTGTTCTGGTAAATGTTCATCACTATAGTTTTCATTCCTAAAGCGTGGGCCAAGGTCATAGACCTTTTCAAAGCCGGCGCCAATCAGGCGTTTCAGCGGCAACTCGTGGCTGATACGTAGGTAAAAATCTTGGTCTAATGCGTCCATGTGAGTCACAAAGGGGTTGGCATCGGCCCCGCCGGTGGTATGCTCCAAAACTGGTATATTGATTTCGATAAACCCGTGGTCATCCAAATACCTGCGCGTAGCCCGCCAAAACCTACTGCGGCGTATGAATCGTTCCCGCACTTCTACGTTCACGTTCATATCGACATATCGACGGCGCAAACGCTCTTCCTTGCTCACCAGCTCTGCTGGTATTGGGCGGAGTGTCTTTGTTAGCAAGCGTAGCTTAGTAACGCTAACTGATATTTCACCGGTTTTGGTTTTAATTAGCGGTCCGGTCGCTTCAATAAAATCACCTGTATCCAGGAGTGGCAGTTGATCCATGCCAAGCACGCCCTGTGCGGCGTCTAATGGAGCGACTTGCTCGGCGGTCAAAAATAGCTGTATACTCCCGCTCATATCGCGAACGACAATAAACCCAAGTTTACCGAATTTACGAATAGCCATCACGCGCCCAGTGACCGTCACTACCTGGTTTTCAATTACATCAAAGTTGTCAATCAGCTGCTTTGCCTGGTGCGTACGATGCGCCTGTGCTGGGTATGGATCGATACCCATGTCTTTAAGCTGCTTAAGCTTGCGTAAACGCTCATCACGATAATCTTTCAGTGTTGCCATATCAACCTCCATTATATATGATGAATATAAATATGTCTGTATACGATATAGCTAGCAACTATTGAACAATTGGTTCATTTTAAGGCATAATATTAACATGACATCCCTGGCGCACGAACAACCCGCCACGGCCACCCTACTTGACCCTTTCTTAGAATGTGACACGACAGCAGAATGTGGTCCGCCAACTGCGAGCATTCTTGATCCACGCGCGTATTCTATATGTCCTGAAGATTTGCAGCTTTACCTCAGGGCGATAGCGGGTGACATCAGCGACTTTACAGATCAGCGCTTTCACTTATCCGATGAAGCAAAAGAAATACTTGCCACTGAGATATCATTTCTGCAATATATGATAGATCTTAGCAGTGATATTGGCGAAAAAAGCTTCCTGCGGAGCGAAGTTGAACTCTTGATGACCGCCTACCTCATGTGCCAACGCGGTGACGCGCCTGACCGTGGTATTGTCCCAGAAATAAGCACTACTAACACGGGCTCACAATCAAAAAAACGCCGTTTCACGCGACGCGTTTTTGATTTACTAAATATATAAATTACGCGACGGTTACGATTGTATAGGTTGTGTCGCCCTTTGGCGTGATGATAGTGACTTGATCGCCCTCGCCCTTGCCCATCAATGCTGTACCGATTGGTGATTCGTTACTGATCTTACCATTAATTGGGTCTGCTTCGACTGGACCAACAAGGGTATACACCTTTGTCGTGCCGTTTTGTAGTGTTACTTTGCTACCAAGGTGGATTTTACCGCCCTTTTTAGCCTTAATTTCTTCGGCGTTGAGCAAAATGTCTTCAATTTCAGCAATACGCGTTTCTACAACACCTTGGTCTTCGCGGGCGCTATCATATTCGGCATTTTCGCTTAGGTCACCGTAATCACGTGCCTCAGCAATCCGGTCGGCAATTTCACCCCGCCGGTTCTTTAGTTCTTTAAGCTCTTTTTCGAGTTCCGCGCGCCCCTCTGCAGTAATCTGATAAATTTTCTTCATAATTATTATACCTTTACATTAATAAATTCCGAGCCGCGTCAGAGGACCTAGTTTTTACTTTTACTAGTGTTTGACCCCTCCAAAAGAATCTCGAAGTTACTTTAGTTTAGCAAGTAACTCTTGCTCAGTCAATAGAGTTGTTTCGCCGGTTTTTCTATCTGTTAATTCGTATTTATTTTCGGCTGCCAAGCGATCACTCACCGTCACGCGGTACGGGATACCCATTAATTCCGCATCAGCAAACTTCGCCCCCGGCCGTTCGTCGCGGTCATCGTACAGTACCTCAATACCTGCGGCAGTCAGCTGGCCGTATAGAACATCCGCCCGTTCCACGCCGTAATCCCCAATACTCACCAAATACACCCCAAAAGGCGCGACACTCTGCGGCCACACCAAGCCTTTATCATCGGCCATTTTTTCCACAATCACACCCATCACTCGGGTAACGCCAATTCCATAACTAGCCAAATACACCAAGTGGCGCTGGCCGTCCTGGCCAGTATAATAAAAATCCATTTTTTCAGACTTTTCCGTGCCGAACTTAAAGATATTCCCCACTTCTGCCGTCACCACTGGCGCAAGCGTCGTTTTATCGACACCCAGCTCCTTGGTAGCATCTTCTAGCACCTCCTCGTTCACAGCAATAGAGCGATCTTCGTTCGCATACAAAACATCTTCCCCTGCATCGCAAATTGTCTGGAATTCATGGCTAAATTTAGTAAAGGCACCGCCGCTTGCAAAAGTAATAAACGTGCTGTCGCCCAAGCCAAAGCGCTCAAACACTTTTTTGTATGCATCAATGACGCGCTCATAATACTGGTCCATGTCCTGCTCTGTTGCGTGCATGCTGTACATATCTTTCATAATGAATTCACGCCCACGCATAATTCCACTTTTAGATCGCAACTCGTTCCGCATTTTTGTCTGCATCTGGTAAACACACTGGGGCAAATCTTTATAGCTCTGCACCGACTGCTTCATCATCTCAACTATCGCTTCTTCATGACTCCAGCCAAACCCTACTTCAGTCTCGTCTTTCAGCTTTGACTTGAACCATATGTCCACAACTTCGTCATCCCAACGGCCGGTCACCTCCCATGTCTAGCGACGCTGCAACGAACTCATTGCCAGCTACTGTCCACTCACGGCATTCATCTCTTGGCGTACAATCTGTTTGATTTTTTCCAAAACACGCAGACCAAGCGGCGTATAGGCATATACGCCAGCCATGACTTTATAAACATAGCCCGCCCTAATTAGTAGTTGTGCATTTTTTGCCACTTCATCTGCCGGAGCAGTTTTGCTAGTCCTGGTAAATAATTGTGTTCGCCTCATATAGCACCTATTGTACTATTATCTAGCTACAAATACGAACAACATGACGTAAGCGACGGTATTTTTAAGCATATGAATTATGACACCTGGCCAAATTGTCCCAGTCAGTTCACGCAAATAACACGCCGCCACACTCAGCATTAACGTATCAACGCCAACATTCCACTGACCGTGAGCCAATCCAAACAAGATACTCACTACAATTGCCGCCGGCCAAAACGGCATTTTAGCTTCACGCAGCTTACCAAACAAAAAACCGCGCATTACTAATTCTTCAGCAAAAGGCGTAATTATCACCAACACAATAAAACCGATTATTCGTTCCGCACCAAACAGTGCAGTAAAGCCAAGGTCTTGCGCCTGTTCAGCGTTATAAGCGGGGACAAACTTAGTCAGCAAAATAGTTACTGCTACAAAAGCCACAAAGTAAACTACGTAGCCTGCTATGCCCAGGCCAATATCGCTCCAAGTCATTGGGCGACCAATACCGAGCACGTTTTTGGTAACTGCGCGACGCTTTGGCGGTACGCTTGCTAAGAAAAGTACCGTCCCGGCGGCAACAACTACCAACGACAATATGCCAAAGCTTCGTATGTCCAGCGATTGTAATATAGCAATCAGCAGAACAGCCCCAACAATGATTGCAATTTTCCCAAAACTGCCGCCCGGTAAATCAATGTGACCGCGCAACTTACCGATACCGGAAATCAATGCCACTAATATGACATACACCAAAGCACCAAGTACTAAATTACCAAGCGTACCTTCAAAAAAAGTTCTAAAACCAAATATTACTCCCAAGTTCACCGCTAAGCCAGTAATCAATAAAGCGGCAATCAAACACACTACCACCCACAACGGCCAAGCCAACCATTCATTCCATTGGCCAGCCTTGATACGAGCTGTTAATTTTTTCATATCAACCAGCTAACTTTCCTATGTCCGCAATAGTCACCAATACAACTAACCCAATCAGAACAAGCATGCCGATACCATTAACTTTTGCTTCGATTTCTTCAGTTAGCGGCTTTTTGAGTGCCTTAAATATGGCCGTCAAATACCACCTTCCGCCGTCCAGTCCTGGAATTGGCAGCACGTTCATAACTGCAAGCGTTAACGACAGCACAGCCGTTAAAAGTACCATCTGTGTAGCGCCAGCCTTTTCTGCCGCTGGGAAAATAATCCCAAATATACCAAGCGGCCCTGCCACATTATTGCCGGCTTCCTGTAAATCCTTACTTGCCCCGCTGCGCACCTGACTATCAAAACTCAGCTGGCCAAACAGCCCGGTCGCGGCCTTTTGAACAGTGCCACCAAGCCCTTGCAACGTAGCGCCCGTTAACTGCACGGTTGTCATAAACCCGACGACCGGCGCAGACCAGGTGGCGCGTATCAGCTGCTGCTGTGATAACCCTGCGCCAATAAAGCCTTGGTTGTCGCTATTGTCGGCACGGATATTCGCCGTAGTCTGGCGTTCCTTACTATCACGGCTATAAACCAACGTCACACTTTTTCCGGCATTTTGCTTAACAGCCGCAGTTAGACTATCGGCCGAATCGATTTGTTGACCATTAAGGCTAATAATCTTATCACCAGCCTTCAAACCCGCTTGATCGGCCGGTAAACCAGGCACAACTACGTCTACTTGCACTGGCTTACTCACTACACTCGTGTCGCTTGGTACTGTAAACTGATTTGGCAACACCGCTGTTAGTTTTGGTAAACCCACCCATGCCAAGATAGTAAACAACGCAACGGCAGCTAACCAGTTAACGGTCACGCCCGCAAGTAAAATTTTTGTCTTCTGCCAAAAGGTGGCGCTACCGTAAGTCCCTTTGCCATCAGCGCTATCATGTTCACCTTTTAACCGCACAAAGCCACCCAATGGTAGCCAATTTAGCGAATATTCCACATCTTTACCCAGCACGCTATTAGCAATCTTGATACTTTTAGCCTTTGGCGGAAAACCAATACCAAATTCTTCAACCTTAACGCCATTGCGGCGCGCCACTATACCGTGTCCAAATTCGTGGACGGCCACTAAAAAAGTGAGAATAATAACCCCTAATATTACACCAGGAATGATATTTAATATTCCAAAAATAATGTCCATTTACCCTCCGAACCTGCGGTTTCTGCTTTCGTATTCATTTAGTATAACGGTTACGTCTTCCTTTGTCATGTCAGGCCAGTTTTTTTGTATGAACATCAATTCACTATAAGCCGCCCGCCACAACATAAAGCCACTTAAGCGTTGTTCACCGCTTGTGCGCACAATCATATCGCAGGGCGGTACATCTGGCGCGTAAAGGTTTTGCGCAATCAGCTCTGGGGTAATATCGCTTGCCGGAATACCTTGTTGTACAATTTTTTGACAGGCCTTGGCAATTTCAAGCTGACCGCCATAATTTAGACACATCAATAACTCACCACCATCGTTGGCGGCTGTTTGACTTTCAGCATTATCAATTGCTTGAATAACTTTTTTGCTCAAGCGTTCGCGAGTACCAATTACCTTCAGTTTGATGTTTTCTTCGTTAAAAATATGCAGGTCATCTGTCAAAACCTTAACTAGCAAATCCATCAACTTATTAATCTCAATACTGCTACGACCCCAGTTTTCAGTGCTAAAAACAAAGGCACTAGTGTACTTCACCCCACGCCGGTGCGCCTCAATCAAAACATCCTTAATAGCGTCGTAACCCGCATAGTGACCTTCATATGGCTTTAACCCGCGCGCCTTTGCCCAGCGGCGGTTACCATCGATAATAAAACCAATATGTGTCGGTATATTAGACATAGCGATCCTCCGTGCTTGCGGACATTTAAATCGTTAGGATGTCCTTTTCCTTATCCTTAAATGCAGCGTCAATCTTACCCTGGAAGTCTTGCATCAAGCGATCAAATTCCTTTTCAGCCGCCTTCAAAACATCCTCGCCGATTTCTTTGGTATCTTTCATGCGCTTGGCATCTTTAATGCCATCTTGGCGAATATTCCGCATAGCAATTCGAGTTTCCTCAACCTTTTCACTAGCCAATTTCACCAACTGCTTGCGACGGTCTTCCGTTAAAGCCGGTACTGGCACGCGAATAACACGACCGTCGTCGCTAGGGTTAAAGCCCAGGCTTTGGTCTTCACGGATGGCGGCAGCAATTTTTTGGATAGTGCTTGGGTCGAACGGTGTCACTTGTAATAACTGAGCTTCTGGCGCGGTTACGTTAGCCACCTGATTGAGAGGCATGATTGCCCCATACGCCTCAACCTTAATACCATCCAGCATACCAGGGTGCGCACGACCAGTACGGATTTTTTTCAACTCTTCTTCAAAATGCTCCAGAGCGGCCACCATTTTTAATTCATATGGATCAGTGTCAAACATATTCCTCGCTTTCTTTCCCAGCTATTATACCAGTTTAATTAATCTGCGCGATACCAAGCAGCGAAGATCGCCTATTATATCCCGGCTTCAGCTGGTACGCCTTCCTAAAATCCTCTTGGCCATCAACGCGCTCATAGGCGCCAGCATCATATATCGCCCACACATCCACTGGTAGATGTGGCCGCTCGTGCAAATATGGCTCTTGTTTATGGTAGCGCGCAAACCATGCGGCCGTTGTATCGCTCGCTACATATGGCGCAAACTTGAGTGCTAAAAGATCATAATCTGCCACGTCCCCTGCCCTTAATGGCACACCACCAGTGTCACGGACGTGCTTAACCAACGACGCCCGCCCCTTTTCATCTACAAACTCCCTCGAACGTATACCACACACCAAAATGTCATGGTACATAAACCGGTGCAAAAACACTACATCCAAATAGCGCGACACGGCATACGTCCTACGAACTTGCGGCCCCATGCCCACAAACGGATTCGTTGCAAAATCGTAGTCATACTCAGGAATCTTCAAATATAATATACCATCTTGATCTTCTACCAGTGTGTCTCTTAAGCGCGCCAGGTCAGCGGTGGCATTACTATCACCGTCAGGCCGCTCGTGATCTTTAAACAGCTCGCTCTCCAACCGTAAATCTATATCGTTTTCACGATTACGCTCTTGTTCTGCACCTTCTCTCTCCTTGCTTTCTGGATTATAACCTGGGTCGTTATCATGCCAACCGCGCTCAAAACTATTCATGCAATTATTATATACTTATATATATGATTATTAAGGAGCTACGCGTCAGTAACATACGCCCCTACGAATTATATTCGGCGCGCCTCAGTCCGGGCGTCACTATTATTTTGGGTCGCAACGGCACTGGCAAAACCACGCTGCTAGAAAGCTTATACTATATGTTGCAGGGCACTAGTTTTAAAGGGCGTGACCGTGACATGATTGCGCTTGGGCAAACAAAATCTCACTTTTTACTAGTAGATGAAAGCGGCACCGAGCGCCGAGCTAGCCTGGAACTACAATTTGACGACAAAGTAAAAAAAGTGTTCACGATTGAACAAAGAAATACTGCCCGCCTGCCCGCCAAATATCGCAAGCCTGTGGTGTTGTTTGAGCCAGACGAACTACGACTGCTCAGCAGCAGTCCACAACGCCGTCGTCAGTTTTTTGATGGTATTTTATGCCACCTGTATCCCCAATATTCCATTGCCCTTAGCCGCTACCAGCGCGTAGTGCTACAACGCAACGAACTTTTAAAGCACCAAATGGACGCAATGGCCACAACCTGGGACGCCCACTTATTCGCTTGGGATATTAAGTTTACCGAGTTAGCTGATATCTTAATACAGCACCGTCGCGCATTCATAGCAACTAGCAACCAGCACCTTTCGCGACTTTATTCAAACATGGCCGGTAGTGAACACTCGGTAACTGTTACTTACCAATCGCCGCTACCCGCCACTAACTACGCACAAAACCTATTAAAGCAACTAGAGCACCGCCGCCACATCGATGCAGTACGCGGTTACACCAGCCTGGGCCCGCACCGTGATGATTTTTTGGTCAACCTGGATAGCCATCCGGCAAGCGAAACCGCCAGCCGCGGCGAAATGCGCACCATCATGCTGGCATATAAATTACTAGAGGTCGAGCTGCAACAACAAACCTACGGCAGCAACCCGCTCATTTTAATGGACGACGTGTTTAGCGAACTTGACAGCACGCGTGAGCAACAACTTATGGACGCTCTGCGCGACTATCAAACAGTCATCACCGCCACCGATTTACGCGACGAGCTAAAAATTAATGCCAGCATTATAACGCTCGCCTAATATTCCTGCCAAAAGCAGTCCACCATATAGTGGACTGCTTTTATTAATTAATCCCAAGTATTTCTACTCGGTAACGCCAAGTTCAATACGCTTAAACTGACGGACACGCGTGTTCTCGCCAAGTTTTGCTATTGTTTCTTTGGTATAGGTAGCGATATTCTTGCTGTCATCCAAAACGAACGGCTGCGCCATAAGCACTTCATCTTCATAATATTTTGCCAGCTGTCCTTGAACAATTTTTTCAACCATATCCGCCGGCTTACCCTTTAGCTTATCCGACTCACTAAACTCTTTCTTCTTTTTCTCATATTCATCCATTGGGATATCTTCATACACGACATATTTGGGGTTCATTGCGGCAATCTGCATCGCAATCTTATGGGCATACTCCTTAAACTCAGGCAGGCGCGCTACAAAATCGGTTTCGCAATTCACCTCTACTACAACGCCGATACGGCCGCTGTGAACGTAGCTTTCAATCAAACCTTCGCGGGTTTCGCGGTCGCCCTTCTTTTCGGCTTTGGTCAAGCCTTTTTTGCGTAGCTCACCCAGAGCCTTTTCAAAGTCGCCATCGGCTTCCACCAAGGCTTTCTTAGCATCAGTCAACCCAATGCCGGTCAGTTCTTTTAGTTTTTTAATATCCTCAATCGTAACTGCCATATATCCCCCTAGTGTTATTTAGTTTCAGCTGTCTTTGCAGGAATTTTTTCTGCTTTACCGGCAGCGGTTTTACCTTCTTGCACAGCATCGGCAAAGTAGCCAAGCAACAGTTCAAGGCCCTTTAATGAATCGTCATTACCGGGCACTGGGTATGTTACCTTACTTGGATCTGCATTGCTATCAACAATCGCCACCACCGGCACGCCAAGGTTGGCGGCTTCCTTAATGGCGTTGTCGTCAGTAATGCTATCAGTCACCACAATGGCACCTGGGCGACCGTTTAAATGCTTGATGCCACCATATTTAACATTCAATGCATCAATTTCTTCTTGAAAGCGCTGCACTTCTAGCTTGTTGTAGCGCTTTTCAAGTTCGCCACTGGCCATGCGACGCTCAAGGTCTTTCAGTTTTTTAATTTGCGCGCTTACGGTCGCTACGTTAGTTAGCATACCGCCAATCCATCGCTCGGTCACATACGGCATTTCCACCTTTTCGGCAGCAGCCTTTACGATATCCCTGGCTTGCTTTTTGGTACCGACAAACAAAACTTGCTTGCCGGTGCCGGCAACTTTACTTAAAAATGGCAGGGCTTTATCCAAAGCTTCGACCGTCTTTTCAAGGTTAATAATATGGCTGTCTTGGCGCTTGCTGTGAATATACGGCGCCATTTTTGGGTGCCAACGACTGGTCTTGTGACCAAAATGCACGCCGGCCTCAAAAAGGTCTTTGATATCTACGTTAGACATTAGCTACTCCTTTATCCTCGCTTGCCAGCCCCGTGAAATCAGGAGTATGCCAGCAAACTGTGTCATTAAAATTGATTACTAGATAATTATAGCAGATATGGCTCGTTATATCAAACTTTACATATGTCAACATAATCCTTACCAAATGCGCTATACTATAAGCAATATGCCGCATTGGTTCCAGGCCATCATTGTACTACTAATAGTGTGGGTGACCGCACGTGTCATCAAACGCAACATGGGACTACTAAAAAATTATTTTATCCCCAGCTCTATTATTGGTGGTGTCCTACTTTTATTGATTGGTCCGCAAGTATTACAAATTATTCCGCAAGATATTATGCAGCCGCTTTATCCGCTGCCGGCGCTACTGATCAACGTTGTATTTGCCGCCTTGTTTCTTGGTAAAGCCATTCCTAGCGCCAGGCAAGTGTGGGAACGTGCCGGGCCGATGATTGCACTTGGCAACACCATCGCCTGGGGTATGTACGTAATTGGCATCGCCCTAACATTACTTATCCTTGGCCCCCTGTTTGGTGCACCACCGATTTTTGGCGCGCTACTCGAAATCAGTTTTACCGGCGGGCATGGCACGTCAGCAGGCCTCGCCCCAACATTTGCCAGCCTGGGCTATGCCAACGTCACCGACATGGCACTAGGGCTCGCTACTTTCAGTATTATCACCGCAGTGATTGTAGGCATTACTGTCACTAATATTTACAACCGCCGCATTGGTAGGATTTTAGACAAAGCATCCATGAATGTACAGCAGCAACGCATGGTAAGAAACGGCTACGACCTAACACGGGTGACAAGGCAGTTCGAAAAGAATCCACTGGAAATACTGCGGGCTATCTTTTTAATTGCTCTATCAATTGGCATCGGGTGGCTACTCTGGCAGGGCATGATTTGGGCAGAAGACACCTTACTGAACGGCCACACTAACCTACGCATATTTGCACACGTACCACTTTTTCCGTTGGCAATGCTCGGCGGACTCATCGTGCAGTTTGCTATATCAAAAGCAAATAAAACACACTGGGTTAATGCAAAAACTATCGGCATTATTAGTTCGATTGCGCTTGACCTACTTATTATTACGGCTATCGGCACGATGTCGCTAAACACCATTGGCAGCAACCTGCCCGCGTTTATTATCCTTGCCGCAGCCGGTATCGCGTGGATTCTGTTTGCTTTCTTCTTTTTTGCGCCACGCTATTTCCGCAAACACTGGTTTGAGTACGGCCTGACAGATGTCGGCCAAGCCATGGGTATGACCGCCACTGGGCTGTTGCTCAACCGGCTTGTCGACCCGCTTAACCACACCGGCGCGCGTGAATCATTCGCATACAAACAACTAGCGTTCGAGCCATTTATGGGCGGAGGGGTCGTAACAGCCTTTGCCGTTGTCGCGATTGTTGAGTTTGGCCAGCTACCACTGTTAGTACTTAGTCTTGTTGTGACTGCATTTTGGATTGTCGTTGGGTTACTACTGGGCCGCCAGCGACACCTACGCTTACGGCACCAACTTAACATTGGATGGTTTGCCAGCCACCATTAAAGCCTTTGACTTTTTCACCCCTTTACTGTACAATTGTTCAAGTTATGAAAAGCAGTATTCACCCACAAGATTATCGCCTAGTCGTATTCAGCGACGAACAAGCAGGCTTCCAGTTCTTGACTAAGTCAACCGCTGGCTCAACAGAAACCATCAAATGGGAAGATGGCAACGAGTATCCACTCATCAAAGTGCATATCAGCTCGGCCAGCCACCCATTCTTCACCGGAGAAGAAAAAATTATTGACACCGAAGGCCGCGTTGACCGCTTTAAGGCGCGCGCCAAAGCCGCCGAAGATCGCCGTGCGCAAATGGCCGCCAAGGCTAAAAAGGCCAACGCTAAAAAAGCCGCCAAGAGCGAAAAATAATTTCTTTTACCTTATAAAATACCGCTGCTATAGCGGTATTTTAGTTGGAAATTAATGATAGCTATTTTTTATTATCAGCTATGGCCATAGCGACAGCAGATACAGCAGATAGCGCCGTCTCGTCTGGGTGAACATCCCGCGGCGCACCATCCGCATCATGCGTCTGCTCTGGGAATGTAATCACCTCACTGAGCGGCACAATCTCGAGATGCCGCACACCGCGACCATCAGGTGTCCCCGCCGTCCACCTGTAGGGCGACCCTATGGCTTGATGCCAAGCCGCAAATTAATCCTCGGGTTCTTTAACGACCGCATCCGCCAGCTCCTTGGGTATAATTGTACCGCCAACGTTACCTTGGTGCGTTACTTCATTGACAGCCGTCCAGTCCACAAATGCAACGTGCGTATCCTGTAGGCCGCCAAGTACTGCCGAATGACCCATTACTCTTGATTTTTCAGGGCCAGCCTGTAGGACTTGATCGTATTTAAGTGCAAGGCAAACATTTTTGGCGCTTGGATCGTTATTTGCATTAGCACGTGCCGAGTGAGCAAACGCTCGCACATCACGTGGGTTCTTGATATCTGGTGTGTGTAGTTTCATAACACCTATAATTACCCTCTCTTTCTCAATTTGTCAAGACTTTTTTACAATCTTTTTGTATATTTTGCAAACGTAGGTGTTTTGGTTATTAACAAGAATACTATTTGCCTCTGTTATAATGGATTTATGCCGAAAATTAACTTGAATGTTACAGAACTTACAGCCGAAAAAACCGCACTGACCGATTTTTTGTCGCAGCCCAGCGCCTTTAGCGACCCTGACTACGCCAAAAAAAACCGCCGGTTATTGGAGTTAGATGAACTTATTACAGCTGGCGAACGACAAACAGCACTGGAAGACCAGCTCAAGCAAGCTTACGAACTGGCAAACGGCGGCGATGATCTGGCCGCATTGGCAAAAGAAGAACTGCAACAGCTGGAACAAGAACTAGGTGCAATCAATGAAAAACTATTTGTGCTACTTACCCCTAAAGATCCGAACGATGAAAAAAATGTGATTATGGAAATAAGGGCCGGGGCGGGTGGCGACGAAGCAAGTTTATTTGCTGCCGAGCTTTACCGCATGTACCTGCGCTACTGTGAAATGCACGGTTTTAAAACCGAGCTTATGAGCGAAAGTGCCAACGAAAGCGACGGCTATAAAGAGGTTATTATCAAAATCAGCGGAGACATGCCCTACAGCAAGCTTAAGTTCGAAGGCGGCGTACACCGCGTGCAGCGCGTGCCCACCACCGAAAGCCAGGGGCGAATCCACACCAGCACCGTGACCGTGGCAGTGTTGCCCGAAGCTGAAGAAACCGACATCGAAATCGACCCGAAAGACTTGCGTATTGATATTTACCGCAGCAGCGGCCACGGTGGCCAAAGCGTCAATACCACCGACAGCGCGGTGCGCATTACTTACCTGCCCACCGGCATGATAGTCACCAATCAAGACGAAAAATCGCAAATTAAAAACCGCGAAAAAGCCATGAGCGTGTTGCGCAGCCGACTTTTGCAAATCAAAATCGATGAAGAAAATGCCAAACTGACCACTGACAGGCGCGCCCTAATCGGCAGCGGCGACCGCAGCGAAAAAATCCGCACATACAACTTCCCGCAAGATAGGATTACCGACCACCGCATTGGCTACAGCCGCAGCAATATCCCCGCTGCAATGAACGGGGATATTGAAGATATTATTGATAAGCTAATGGCCTACGAACGCGAGCTGAAAGCGCAAGGCGCTAACGAGTAAGATTAGCTAATTTATCCGCTAACCTACCTAGTATCCCTCGCCTAGCGGGCGGAAGCTCCGTATTGCTGCCAGTGGCATTTTCTTGTTCTGCCGCAATCTCATCTTCCAGTTGCTTAAGCATACCACTTGCACTCTCGATGCACTGGCGCTGCTTCTCAGGATCAGGATTAACAACATCCTTCTGCATGCCACTCTTTTCGCCATTGCAAAAATATGCAATTCCGGCATCAGCTATCTCATAGCCTAAAGTGCCCCTTTCTACATTATTATGAAAGTAAGTATAGATACGTCGAATTGGCGGCTGATCTCCACCGACAAGTCGGACAACATTATGGTCATACCGGGAAGCAGCTACCATCTCAATTGCGTCACGATCCGGCTCCCCATGATACCGACCAGTACGAGAGCTTGGATCGACATTATGCATAGGACTTGTCGCAAGGCTATCGACTGCATCCATCAGTCGTTGTAATTCAGCGGCTGCATCAAACTCATGATTATCTTGCGGGCTAGTTGGTTCTGTATCGGGCATTCATTTTACCTTTTTGTTTTTATAGCTTTATGCTGTACAATATATCACAGAATGGTACAAAAGTCAAGTATAAGCATTAACAGCATCCGCATTTGGCTCCGCGACGCCGCGGAGGAATTAGCAATGGCCGGCATACCAAGCGCCCTATTGGATGCGGAGGTTATTTTAGCCCATACTCTGCGCAAAAGCCGCACCTACCTGCATGCCCATGGCGAAGAGCCTATCGACGCGCGGCGGCTCGAAATCGCCAACGCCCGGCTGGATTTACGCAAAGACCGCGTGCCTGTAGCCTACATTATCGGCCACAAAGAATTTTATGGCCGTACGTTCAAGGTGAACCCAAGCGTACTGATTCCCCGCCCCGAAAGCGAAGCTCTCATTGAAAACCTAAAAAAGCACTGGGGCGAAAAACCTGGTAAGCTGATTGACGTTGGCACCGGCAGTGGCTGCCTTGGCATCACTGCAAGATTAGAGCTACCCCTTGAGGTCACCTTAACCGACACCAG
>CALEKV010000117.1 GCA_937902525.1 uncultured Candidatus Saccharibacteria bacterium
GCAATCCCCTGACTGACCGTGCCAGCTGTTGGGAACGGATCCATGGATTCCCAAACGTTTTGCTTGACTGAATAACGCCAAAAGGACGGCGAGCTCATACCACGGAATATATACACATATTCGTTAGAACCCTGCGATACATACACGCCGTTACTCGTGTCAGACACATCGGCCGGTATGTTTTTCAGGTTAGTCCATGTATCACTCCTAATGTCATAACGAAAAAAACGGTTGGACGGTTCAGTTGAAGGCCCACCCGGCGCATAGTACAAAGAGCTCACACCATCAAAAACAAGAATTGACCCTGCTCCACATAGTATTGGTGGCGTATTCAGCGCATTCCAATCCTTCCTTTCGATATCATAGCGCATAAAATAGCACTGGCCCTCATATTGTGTCATTGAATATATCGTGTTATTAGGCCCATAAACTAAATTGGGAACACCAGATGATAATGTTGGCGGAAGCTGCAAACCTGTATTTGTTGCACTATTCCATTTTCCGGCCACGCCTTTTTGAAGCTGCAAGCTAGTGCCATTATCGCTAAGTTGTATTTCACCATAGTCGCTTGTGCCACTTAGGTAATCATCTTTTGTGAACGTTGTCGTATGCGCCAACGCGCTGTTTCTTCCCATCAGCCAAGCAGTAAATACCAAGGCAATTGCAAAGATAAACACACCAGCAAGTTTTTGATGACGTAATAGCTTTTTGCAAATACGCGCGCACAGTTTAATAAAAGCATTGTTATTAACTTTGTACGCAAGCTTCCGGTAGCGTATCTTTGCAATTATGGTGTATTTACTGTGTATTCTGCGCATATTATAAGAACTTTATAAACCCTGCTATTAAGAACGCCAAGCCAGCAAACACAAGGCTTACCACAAACGCAATGAGTAAACTGGTGATTATCTTACGGCGCGCGTATGGGTTACGGCCAATGGCAGCCAAGCCAGAAGTTGTCGCCTTGCCAAAACCAATCGCCGCCGCCAAAAATCCAAATGACGCAACAGCACCAGCCGCTATGTTTTTGGTTGTTTCAGGATAGTTAGACGACACCCTGAAGAACGTATGAACAAAGTTAGCTACTGCCTCTCCAGCAGACGCAACAGCGTTATACATAGTACCGAGTATGCCCGATTCGGAAGCCTTTTTAACGGTGAATTTACTATCAATTTTTAGGTTATCACTCACACCTTCCCGTTGGCTGCCGGCAGCCCTTAGAACGGTCATTTCGTTCGATGTATTTATCGCCACCTTACCAGTCCATACGCCCTTAACAAATTTACCCGTTACCCGCGGTGTCAACGTGCTCGTTGAATCTGTCAGCTCCAGTGGACCGGCGAACTCTTCATCAACATTGCCATCGCCACGGTAGGCCACTAGCGAAACCTGGAACTCTTCGCCAGACACTATCTTGTCGCTTGGAGTCGAAACTGTAATATATCCCTGTGGGTTGGGTACGATAGCAATGTTGGTACTGGCAGATTTAGTAAGTTGTTTTTCTGACTGGCTTACGGTTACATCAACCGAAGCAACGGTCGGCTTGTTGCTTGCTGTAAACGTAACCTGGGATGCATTTTCAGAACTTAACGTGCCCCCTACGGCTTTCCAATCGTAATTTAGTTCTGCCGCGCTGACTTCCTGATTGTACCTATCCAGGCCCTTGACCGAAAAAGCAATCGACTTACCGACCTCGACAGTTGGGCTAAGAGGTGTGAGTACTAAGCGATCAATTTCGCCAGCACCTTCGCGTTGGTCGCCGGTAATACCCGGTAAGGTCGTAACAGTCACAGTGGCATACCCAGACACTCCATTAACGGTTGCTACAACAGTATCTTTAAAAACCCGCGTAACAGGACCGGCAGTAAAGACACCTTCTTGGGTTATAGAACCGCCGCCAGCACCAACAGCCCACTTAATATCAGCCTTAGGGATTGGATTACCATAGCTATCAAATACCTCTGCGTTGAATTGTTGTGAACTATTTATTAATAGTGTGGCAGTTGAAGGCGCAATTTTTACCGATGCAGCCGTCGTTGCCCCAGCGGTGATATAAAAGCTCACGCCCACCGATGAACGGCCTTCTATGCTCGCCGTTACGATGTAGCTGCCCGACTTATTGCCAAGCGTCAGAGTTGACCGCGCTAGCCCTTCAAAATCCGTCGTGGTAGTGCTGGGGCTTAAGGTGCTCCCTGTTGAATCAATCGGCGCAAGGTCAACAGAGAACTTAACCGACACATCAGGCATAGGGTTGTTATATAGGTCAACGGCTTTTACTGATAGTGGCGTGTCGAGTGGCTTACCAGCCATACCTTTTTGGTTTGCGCCTGCCACTATGGTCAAAAACACTTGTTGTTCTCCAGCATCAATCTCAAAATCATTGCTCTGCGACTGCGTCGATCCGTTAGTAAAGGTGATTCTGTCGGCACTTGCCGTTTGTGTGATTGTAACCGGGCCAGACCAAACGCCATTAGATCGGAAGAGCGTCGTGTAGGGAAAGAGTGTAGATCTCGGTGGTC
>CALEKV010000118.1 GCA_937902525.1 uncultured Candidatus Saccharibacteria bacterium
TTTACGCGCCCTCGCTTGATTTAAAACGGCAATAGTTCCACTGATTGAGTGTCCCATAGATTTTTATATTTTAACGTAAATAACTACACACCAGAAAATCGTATCGAGTAAACTATCAGCTTGCTCCATACATACCCGGTAAAATACCCCTTTCCATCATATTTTTCATATTGTGACGAGAAACTCCGATTTGACGGTTGCCTCATCTCATACGTCCACGAACACCACAATTTCTTTTAAATGGATAAAGGAAACCCGGCTTGCGTCTAAACCCGTACTCAGGGGTTAGCGCAGATAATTTTGTTTGGTCCCATAGGCGGCCAAATCGACTATCGTCGGATAAGGTACTCGTTAAAAAAAACGTTTTAAAATAAGCTACTAACTCTTGGTCAAATCTTGACCTATTTACTTCTGATGCAGTTCATCAATGCTCTTGGTGAGTAATAATGTGTTTCATAGCTTAAAAATACTTCCCTTAAAACAAAATACAAAATAAACATATCAATACGTTATTTTGCATTAATGCATTAATCTTAAATAAGATCTCACTATACCCTAACTGTGTATTTCATAAGTATATGCCATAATAGAATATTTTTAGTTTGTATAACAAAACAAAACTGTAGTATATGCTTATAATATAAATATACAAGCATACTTAATGATTAGACGTTCTTAAAAAAACGCCTAATAAAAAAAACAATGAACTTAGATATTACAACAGCCATCTTTTATGGTCTTTATCTTTTAACCCCAATCTTATCATTCCTTTTACCATCAACCGGTCTAACCTTAGTTCAGATCGCTGGTTTATTTATTATCCAGGCCGTGGTTGCGTTTTTATACGTTAATCCACTTTTCGGTGCAATTGTCTGATTAATTTATGTGGGGGCCGTTTCGGTCCTATTTTTAGTTGTTGTTACAACCCTAGCGCCAAACCAATGACGCATTGAACATTATAGTACAGTAAACTTAAAAAATGAAATCATTGTTGTTTGTGTTATTACAACAGCAATGTTTCAAATCTTTAACGAAGTTATTTGATTAGTTAAACAAGCTAACAGTATCACTTACTACAGTAACGTTATTAATCACAACAAAACCAACATTAATCTTGTAACCATTAACGACGTAATGGTTCAAAATATTGGTTTTATGAACAATAAAATTTTATTTTTAACTTGCGGTTTTTTACTTGTTATCGGTATGTATATCGTTAT
Organism: uncultured Candidatus Saccharibacteria bacterium; assembly: GCA_937902525.1. Taxonomy (GTDB): domain Bacteria; phylum Patescibacteriota; class Saccharimonadia; order Saccharimonadales; family Saccharimonadaceae; genus Saccharimonas. The sequence continues at coordinate 1,221 of CALEKV010000118.1, forward strand.
CCAATCAACGATTGTTACACCCGAATCCATTAAAAACTGATGGTTAAACAATAAAAAGTACTAGGCCTGGATAATAAAACCAGAAAACAAACTACATGCTTCTTAAGCTAGCTACTGTTTGAGGTAGTGATAACTCTGGCTGTTCTTCAGCTAAGGTTTTACAGCTTTATACAAACCAGCTAAGTCATGCAGGTGAAATGATTAAAGTTGTCATGAAACGGTTTGACAAAAGACGTAAATTACAACCAAAACGAAAATACTTAGTTATCCCCATTAGTGTAACGCAAATGATGAAACGAAAACGAGGAGACATTTACAAATTCCTTAAAAACCGAATCGTCATGCTTGCCGATAACATGAAAAAACTACTAGGTACTCGTATTTACGGTCCGTCGATCAAGGAAGTTCGCAAAATTCCTGTCGAAAGGAGTATCATACAAAAAATTGTATCGTACGCATGCTATACTATTTAAACCCTATAGATTTGGGAGAAATGGCTGAGTGGTTTAAGGCAGCAGTTTGCTAAACTGTCGTACAACCGTACCGCGGGTTCGAATCCCGCTTTCTCCATGCCCAGCCCAGATATAAAAACAAATATAAGAGGGAAAATGGCTGAGTGGTTTAAGGCATTTGTCTTGAAAACAAACGTACATCTGTACCACGGGTTCGAATCCCGTTTTTCCCTAAGGCGTGCAAAATAACAACTTAGACCGCACGCCCCGACAAGGTTAACCCCGCAATCTGCAAAAGCGACGCAGCAAGACAGATGGGTGTCGGTAGAATGTATGTTGTAGGGGTTTTGGGGGGTAAGCAAAGATATAACTGTGCTTATCTCATCCACTACCGGCACCCCCAAACAAGCTTTCCAAAACAACATACTACACATCATTTGTCATAAACTCTATAAAACGTATTAAAATATGATCGCATTAAACAATCTAATTACCAATTTAGCAGTAAATTTAAACAATACGAGTGGTTATGTAGCCTCGGTCTTTGAGGGTGGATATACATATCAGTATACACCCAACTACGGAGTAATCGTAGTATATTTCGCGGTGTCTTGCCTGGTTGCGGGCGGACTTTGCTGACTTCCTATCGCTTTAGCCCCAGTTAAATCGGTTCTGGATAAAAACTCAGCGTACGAGTGTGGTTTTGAGCCGTTTTTTACGACAAACGACACACATGAAATTCATTTCGTTATTATTTCGGTACTCTTTGTTATTTTTGACTTAGAGATTGTACTTTTAGCACCAGCGACTGTAGCTCCAACCTCTGATGGATTCAGTAGTTATGGCGCAACACTAGCTTTTACGCTTCTATTAATTGCAGGTTTAGTCTATGAGTGATTCACTGGGGTTCTAAACTGACCTGTATTTATTTGAACTGTAGAGGCTAGTACGCATACCGAAAACTTGGCATAAAGGGTTTTGACCAAATAGTATAATGGCTAGTACAATGGGTTGCAAACCTATTAATATGGGTTCGATTCCCGTTTTGGTCTGCCAGCCTATGGGTTATAAACACTACGAAAAAACGTAACATCGATTAAAAAACACAGAGAACGAGTAGCTCAATTGGTAGAGCATTGGTCTTCAAAATCACAGGTTAAAGGTTCAAGTCCCTTCTCGTTCGCAGTTTCCTGATAGCTCAATTGGTAGAGCATAGAGCTGTTAACTCTCAGGTTGTCGGTTCAAGTCCGGCTCAGGAAGATTTTTTGTTTCCAGCAAAAAATAAAACCCAAA
>CALEKV010000119.1 GCA_937902525.1 uncultured Candidatus Saccharibacteria bacterium
TGGAACTGGCGATGGCGGTGCGGCTATATACAACGATAACGGCAGCTACAAAAAGCTAATGGTAATAGGCAATAACTCGGCTGGTGGTGCCCGCGAAGTAGGTATATGGGATAACCTAGTAGTGAACGGCAACGTTACAGCTACATCGTTGGGCACTGGCCTTGTAAAATCTTCAGGAGGAACACTACAAACTGCAGGTGCAGGCGACCTGCCAACGCACACCCATACATGGTCACAAGTAACCAGCAAACCAGCAGCATGGTTAGATCAACCTACGCTTATTGCCGATAATAGCAATTTCAATAACTCTGTACCTAGCGGTTTCTACCAAGGCTATAACTCGGCAAACTCACCAACGGGTGGTACTTGGTATAACATGCTTAACGTAAGGCATAACAACACGGCCAACGACCATGGTTTTCAAATAGCCGCAAGCTATTACGATGAGAATATATGGACACGTACTTATCAAGGAGGTACTGGTGCCAACAATGGTAGCTACACCCCGTGGCGTGCCTTGCTGCATACTGGCAACATAGCAAGCAATGCCATTCAAAACCAATATGGCGGTGCGCAAGGTGCTAACTTTTGGATAAACGGAAATGGCCGTGCGCAAGATTTTTATACAGATGGCTGGCTACGCAATAACAACGTAAATACTGGTTTGTATAACCAAAGTACCGGCCGCCACTTTTATAGCGAAAGCAGCGACTATTGGACTGCTGCTTCGGGTAGAGGCATGATATTCCGAAACAGCCATGCAGGTACCGTAACAGGCTATGTATACAACGATGGAGGCAGCAGCTTTGGTTTGCTATCGCCTAACGGCAACTGGCGAGTAAGGGTTGATAACAGCAATGTAGAAACCTATGGCAACTACCTATATGCAACCTCATCATACATTCCATACATATTCGACCGCGATGATCCTAACTACTACTTGAACCCCGCAGGCTATTCGCAAGTAGGATCGGTGTATGCCAACAACTGGTTCCGCGCACAAGGCACATCAGGTTTATATTTCGAATCGTACTGCGGTGGCTGGAACATGCAAGACGCTACTTGGATACGAACCTACTGCGGCAAATCGGTATTGTCTCAAGTAAACAGCTGCAGCCCAGCCATGCGCGGCGATAATGCATCGAGCTGCTGGTATGGCGGCGAGTTTAATAGCTACGACTATAATTACGGACCTGCATTATATGCAGGTGGCTACGTTAATGCTTATACTTATTACTCTTGGAGTACTAAA
>CALEKV010000120.1 GCA_937902525.1 uncultured Candidatus Saccharibacteria bacterium
TAATGCGGTGATCCGTTCCAGCCATTGGGTTAAGGCGTTTTCTGCCTGCGCTTTGTTGATGCGGCTTTCAAAAATACCGGTCAGCACTTCGCGTTGCACATAGACGTCTTGCAAGATCGGCGCAAGCTGAAAAAGTCGTAATAGCACCGTTTGCTGTTCCTCGCTCAAAGCGGTCCAGGGTTTACGAAACGCCCACATGGCCCCTTTCAATTGCGCATACTCTTGCTCTGGCAAGTTTTTTTTCAAGCGCTTCATTTCGTCTTTGCGTGCTTTATCGGCGCAGTCGCGATAATGTTTGGCTACATGAAAACGATCCACGACTACTTGAACGTGGGTTAAGGTTTCTTGAACTGCATTACGATAGCCTTCGTTCATGTCGATACACACCTGACGGACATGCGCACGCTGCTGAAGGGGGATTGTCTCCAAAAAGGATTTGACGGTTTCTTTTTTTCGGTCCGGCAACACCGCCAAAATACACTTGTCGCACTGCGCCGTGACACCGGACACAATCACGACAAAGTCTTTATGGCCTTTCTTCAACGCGATTTCGTCGATACCGATCGATTCCAACGCCGTCACTGTTGACCAGTCCACTTGTTGCTGAACATGACGATCGATAATGCCTTCGATGCAGGCCACGCTAAGGCCCCGTTTTAAGCTGACATCGCTGAGTGTACTGTTGACTAATTCCCGCAGAATCCACTGCTCATAGGCTTTGGTATGCGGACTCTTCGGGTTATACCACTCACAGCGCTGGGTCGTGGTTGGACCCTTGTGGCAATAAGGGCATTGAAATCGTTTAGGCTTGATCCGAATCCAAACTGGCCGGTCAAAAATCGGCAAATGCCTCAAGGTAATTTCTTGATCGTAACCATGAAATTTATCAATGCTGCGCCCGCACCGGCGACAGACGGTAGTCTTGCTCGTGCTGACCACCGTAATCACTAAGCCTTCAGGTGTTTGTTCGTACTGTTCCACCTGAACATCGGGTAAATCTAAAGGTATTTGTATCAGTGGTTGAGTCATGCGGGCTTAAAACATTAGGGTTTCTTTCAAAAATACCCAAGGCTACCCGATATCGTTATCCATTTCCAAAAATACTAC
>CALEKV010000121.1 GCA_937902525.1 uncultured Candidatus Saccharibacteria bacterium
AGATTCCGAAACGTGACTGGAGTTCAGACGTGTGCTCTTCCGATCTTGCACGCTCCTAATATCAGCGCCGTTCATCAATAAGTCTGTCGCAAAACTATGACGCATAGTATGGGGGCTGACGTGTTTGGTGATGCCCGCCAGCTTGGCATATTTTTCTATTAGCCTTTGGATGCTACGCGGTGTTAGGCGCCGGTAATCACCTGTGTTAGTAATGACTGTATTACGGCTGTAGTTTAAAAATAGCGGTGGTAGGTTATCGAATCGCTTATGGAGGTAGCTGTCAATTGCGACCGCAGCACGCTTGCTGATGAATATCGGCCGGTCTTTCTGCCCTTTACCACGTACGGTAAATTCTCGACGCTTAGTATTGATGTGGCCCCGATCAAGGTTGACTAGTTCTGACACGCGCAGGCCTGAACTAAAAAGTAGTTCAAGGATTGCGCTATCACGCAGGTTTTGTTCAGTATCATCTTGGGGCACAGCATCTAGCATACGTTCGACTTCATCGTAGTGCAAAAAGGTCACCTGCTTACGAGTGATTTTTGGTAGCTCAATTTTGTCTGGTGGTAGGCTGGCTATATCGCGCTTAGATAAATAGTGCAAGAAGCCGCGCAACGCGATTAGGTGATAGCTTTGTGTGATGGTGGCAAGGTCTTCACCATGGTCGTTGGTGTAGCGATTAAGCCACAGTCGGTACTTACGCACTAGCTCCGCGGTGATGTCAGCCGGCGACATGTCGTCAGCAAACTCAATTAGGCGTTCTAAGTATCGTCGATAATTCTCTGCTGTTTTAGCGCTCCGTCCGCCTTCGACTTCAAGGCTCTCCACAAAATCTAGGATTAATTCAGATACGTATAAAGCATGAGCCATATTATAAGCATAGCTTAAGATAGCAAAAAAAGGTACAATAACCCTTATGTATGAAATCATGTCTTTTATATTGGGGGTAGTGCAGGGGCTTACTGAGTTCATTCCCGTGAGCAGTTCTGGCCATTTAGTGCTAGCTGAGTACTTTTTTGGGAGTGCTGATCATAAATTTATTGAATTCATCAATATAGGCACACTGGCCGCACTATTAGTGTATTATTGGCCAACTTTAGTTCGAATCTACCGTGATATCGTGACTAATAAGAATTATTGTTTGTTGCGTAATATTGTCTTGACCTCTATCCCAGCCGGTATCGCCGGCCTGGTGCTAACCGGTTTTATAGGTTCTAATCCATTTTTCGTTAATCCTTACGTTGTGGCTGTGGCCCTTGCTGCCGTGGGTATTGTCATGATTGTCCTTGAGAGACTACCAAAAATGAGCGCCACTAAAGACGGTGCTCATTTATCATGGCGTCGGGCGCTCGGCATAGGCTTTGCGCAGATGTTTGCTCTTATTCCTGGCGTATCTCGCTCTGGTTCGACCATTATTGCCAGTCGGCTAGCTGGGCTTAAGCCTGAACAAGCCGCCGACTATAGTTTTTTGGCCTCAATTCCAATAATGACATCGCTAACCCTTAAATTATTTATTCATCCCCAAGATAGGGAGTATTTCGTAGCCAATTGGCCAGGTATGATAATCGGCAATGTTACGGCGTTCGTTGTTGGTCTGTTGGCGATTAACTTTTTGCTGCAATATTTACGCAAGCATGACCTTAAGGTGTTTGGTTGGTATAGGCTTATCCTTGCGCTTGTGGTCGCAACCCTTCTTTTCTTACGCTCATAATGCCTGGTACAATAGGGTTATAACCAAGGAGGATGCATGAATCAGGGCAACATTGAGCGGACGTTAATTCTTTTTAAGCCGGATGCCGTACAGCGCGGTATAGTGGGCGAAATCTTAACGAGATTCGAGCGTGTTGGACTTAAGGTGGTTGCGACAAAGATGATTGCACCAACCAAGGAGCATTTCTTTAAGCATTACGAAGAAATCGGACAGATGATTACGCGACGTGGCCAAAAGGCGTTTGATGTTACGTTGGAAATGATGATACAGGGCCCAGTCATTGCCATGGTACTCGAAGGCGTGGAGGCTGTGCAGCTGGTGCGTAAATTGGTTGGTGCGACTGAGCCGAAAAGTGCGATGCCCGGTACGATAAGGGGTGACTATTCGCACATGAGTTTCGTGTATGCCGATGCTAAGCACAGGGGGGTGCCAAACCTTATTCATGCAAGTGGCGATGACAAAGAAGCTGTTGAGGAAATCGGTCATTGGTTTAGCGATGACGAGATTTATAGCTACGACTCACTGAACGACAAATTTACCATTTAGAGAAAATTCATAACTGGGGTATAATAAGGTGGCGTCCCGATAGTTCAACGGATAGAATAACTCCGTCCTAAGGAGCAGATGTTGGTTCGATTCCAGCTCGGGATACCATGCTTGAACAGTAAAGACTCAGTTAGGGGGTCTTTTATTGTTTTAACAGGAATGATTTATCGCGCGTGGTAGTTAACACCAATGTTTAGTGGTACTATATATAGTAACTAATGGGTAAAGTATCAGGCAAGCAGTATTTTGACTTTGATGGTCAACGACCGGGCGAGCAGGTGCTGTTTGTGTTTAGGCGGCACATTATTGCTATGCGCAAGGGTTTTTACGCGCTTCTGATACCATTTGCCATTTCTGCTATACCGCCGTTGATATGGCAGGACAGGCTGGAGTTGTTTTTACTACCAATCGGCGGTTTATTGCTGGGGCTATTATTGTTTAGCTACCACTTTATCATGTGGTATTTTACAGTTTACATTGTCACGACTGAACGCCTTAGGCAAGTGACGCAACGTGGATTGTTTGGCAAGGATGTCGTGGAGCTCCGATTATCTAAAATCCAGAACATCAGCTATAATATACCAGGACTGGCAGGTGAGTTGTTTAAATTTGGCACAATCGTTATACAGACGTTTGTGGGTGATCTTGTCATCAACAGGGTTGAAAGACCGGACGAAATTTATAATAAACTCCAAGATGCAGTGCAAGTTGCATCTAGCCAAGCTGTAAGTGGGCAAAATGATGAAGAAAATCAACCTCAGTAAGTTAGTGAACAAGAGCAAGCAAGACAAGTCGCAGCTGCCGGCGCGTATTACCAATGATACCGTTGCCGAACATCGTGAACAGATTATCGCAGGCGGTCGTCGGTTTAAATATCCAGTACAGTACGCGCGACAGAAGCTTGTGCGTAATGCCGCCATTATTGCTTTTATTAGTATCATTTTGCTAAGCGTTCTGGTTTTTCAGCAGCTATATTTTGCGCAAAATTCAAGCGATTTTATTTATAGGATTACACAGTTACTGCCAGTGCCAGTGGCCACAATAGACAACGAACCGGTGCGGTATAGCGATTATTTAATGCAGTATCGTGCTTCTGAATACTATTTGCGCAAATACGATGAAATTAAGTTGAATAGTGAAGACGGCAAGCGCCAACTAGACGGCATTAAGCGTCAGGTTCTTAACACCGCAGAAGCCAATGCTTATGCGCGTAAATTAGCTCGTGAAAAGTCAATTAGTATCAGTGAAAAAGAGATTGACGACGCTATCGCCAGTAAGCGTAATACGGTTAATGGTCAAATTACACAGGAAGCATATGATGCTTCAACCATGATGTTGTACAGGTGGTCCCCACAGGACTATCGCCAGGCAATTAGGCAGAGCCTATTACGCTCCAGGGTGGCTTTTGCAGTCGATGACAACGCAAGGTCATTGGCGGATAGGGCTTCATCACTCATTGCCACAGGTAAAGACTTGCGGGCGGTTGCTGGGGAGCTGGGTAATGGCTTAGCCGTGCAGAGCCCTGGTCTCGTAGATACGACCAGCTCTTTTAGCGGTTTGAATGTATCCGAAGTGGCAAAATTGCAGCCGAATGTTATATCTGGGACGTTAAAAAGCAGTACTGATGATGGATATTATTTTGTGCGCGTTACTCAAAAAACGGACACCCAAGTTAATTTTGAGTTTATACAAATTAAACTCACCGCCTTCAGCGCAAAGGTGGCTGAGCTAAAACAGGGTAATCGAGTGCACGAATTTATAAAAGTAGTAGAATAACCATAGCGTTCTATCGGCGCAATACAATACCATAATATGGAGGTCACCTATGTACACGCTACCAAACTTACCATACGACTATACGGCGCTTAGCTCATACATCAGTGCTGATATCATGAAATTACACCACGATAATCATCACCAAGCTTATGTGGATAAGCTTAATGCTGCGCTTGACACGAGTCCAGAACTGCAGGGGATTGATCTTGCAGAGTTGCTGTCGAGGGCAGACTTGCCTGTTGCGGTCCGTAATCACGGTGGCGGTCACTATAACCACTCGCTGTTTTGGCAGTGGATGGCGCCAGGTGCGGGTGGTGAGCCAAAATCAGGGGTAGCTAGGCTTATCGAACAAAAATATAGTTCATTCCAGGCATTTGTAGATGAGTTTTCCAAACGAGCAAATAATGTGTTCGGTAGCGGATGGGTTTGGTTGCTGCCGGATATGGAGATTATTACGACGCCTAACCAGGATACGCCCATGTTGCTAGAAAAGTCGGAGCCAATCTTAGGCCTGGACGTTTGGGAGCACGCATATTATTTAGACTATAAAAACGCTCGTGCTGATTATGTGAAGGCCTGGTGGGATGTTGTGAATTGGGGGTTTGTTGAGCAGCGGTACGGAAAGGCTGTCGCATAGTATGGAAATAAAAGTACTTGCAGTTGCCCTTGTTGAAAAAGATGGCAGGGTGCTAATGCGTAAAAAACCTGCAGGATCCCCACCATATAAAGAAACTTGGTACATCTTCGGAGCGACGATAACACCGGAGGTTTCTATTGATGAAGCTGTTAAGCATGAAGTGAAGAGTAAGTCTGGCGTTGATGTTACTCTTGGTAGGCGTATTTCTTGGGACACTGAAATTAAGAAAGACCTTGATGGTGTTGAAAAGTTCTTCGTCTATCTAGACGTTATTTGTAATTATGTTGATGGGGAGTTTAAGGTTGGTGAAGGAGTTGAGAAGTTGGAGTGGGTGGAAAAAAATGATTTAGGTAAATATGATATAGTGCCGCCATCGCGAGTGTTATTTGAGAAGTTGGGATATATTTAAGTCGTAGAGTGTGTGCGGTGACCTCACGGATAGCGCGCGGGCGCTTTTTTCACTTGTTCGAAAACAAAATAGCCGCTGTGACGGCTGCTTTATTTCCATTGCTGATTGCACCGAACGTGGTGATACGCGCAAGCAAGCTTACGCTTCGCCTGTTCGGAAACCGCCGGAGGCGCCAAAATAATTAGCCCACCCATAAGGTGAGCTAATTATTTTGGCGCGCCCGACCGGATTCGAACCGGCGATCTCCTCCGTGACAGGGAGGCGTGATAGACCAACTTCACTACGAGCGCATAAATTGTGCTAACTTTACGTATTTTATCAGGTCTATTAAATTAAATCAACAGGGGCGGTAGGTAGATTAATGTGATATAATACCAATCAGGTGTGCCACCTTAGCTCAGTTGGTAGAGTAGCTCATTCGTAACGAGCAGGTCGCCGGTTCAAGCCCGGCAGGTGGCTCCAGCGGAATTTACACAATATGACAAAAGATAGCATTAGGCAATCATTTAAACAGATTATCACCGATCGTTCACTCTTGGCTTTGATTATCGCCATGTTATTCATTGGACTAACCTACTTGATTGCTATTGGTTTTTCTATTCATCCACGTGACGTGCAGATTTATACGCGTTATACAGCCTTTGGAGAAGCACATTTTTATAAAAGTCCATGGCAATATACTCTGTTGTTTGTCTCGCTGGGTATATTGATACCAGTTGGACACATTGCCTTGATGACTAAGTTGTATGATTTACGGCGCCGGCAGGCCGCTGTTCTTATTGGTTGGCTGGGTATCGTTATTTTAGCAATAGCAGCAGTTTATGTTTTATCAATCTTAAGGTTTGCATTTAGGTAGTAATGGTTGATCTTGAGTTGCCAATTGGAAAGCGCAGTAAAAAGTATCGCTTTTTTGAAATGGTGCCGGCGATTATAAGCTATGGTGCAATTATAGTATTAATAGCATTGTCGGTGATTGATCCTAGTCTGGCCGCGATTTACCTGATGGTGGTGATTATAACCTTGCTCGTTAAGGCTGTTGGTATTGCTTATCACACAATCCGCGGTCACAGCCGACTCGTTGCTTCACAGGCGGTGGATTGGCACGCTCGATTGACTGATCTTGAACATCCCGTGCAATCATACCGCCGCCTGGAACGTACGGGTGTGACGGGCTATGGCGCTGTTGAACACCTTAATAATTTGCGCCTGATGGCCGATAGCGTCACACGCTTTCCTAGGCCTTCACAAATTTACCATGCTGTTATCGTTGCTGCGTATAACGAAGCTTATGACGTTATCCAACCAACAATTGAATCAATCAAAGTAACCACAACCGACAATGATAGGATTATCTTGTTTTTTGCTTATGAAGAGCGCGGCGGGGTGGACATAGAGCAAACCGTTAAACGTTTACAAAGCGAATATAGCGGTGTGTTTTTTGATTTTCAGATTGTTCAGCACCCCAAGGACCTACCTGATGAAGTGATTGGTAAGGGGCCAAATATTACTTATGCGGGTCATAGGTTATATGAATACTGTCGCAAAAAAAAGCTTGATGTCGCCAATGTGATAGTCACTACGCTTGATTGTGATAATAAGCCGCATGCTAAGTATTTTGATAGTGCTGCGTATGAATTTATTGTCCATGAAAATAGGCAGCGCTTGTCCTACCAACCGATAGCCTTATATTTTGGTAATATTTGGGATGCGCCCGCACCGATGCGAGTGATTGCTACCGGTAACTCATTTTGGACGATTATTAGCAGTATGCGCCCACATACGTTGCGTAATTTTGCTGCTCACTCACAACCGCTGGAGGCTCTTGTGGGGATGGGTTTTTGGAGTACACGTAGCATCGTGGAAGACGGTCATCAGTATTGGCGCAGTTATTTCTACTTTGGTGGAGACTATGATTTGGTGCCAATTCATATACCAATTTATCAGGATGCTGTGATGGCGGATACCCTTAAAAAGACATTTGTTACTCAGTTTAAGCAGCTCAGGCGCTGGGCATATGGTGCATCTGACGTACCGTATGTCGGTGTCAGGGTGTTCAACGCTAAGCGAAATGTGCCGTTCGCCGAGGGCTTTGCGCGGTTTGTTAGGCTTTTAGATGGCCATGTGACTCTGGCGGCGATTTCGGTTTTGGTTGCCTTCGGCG
>CALEKV010000122.1 GCA_937902525.1 uncultured Candidatus Saccharibacteria bacterium
CCACGCCAAAGGCTTTATTTTCCCCAGTGACGAAGATTTTGGCATTGTGAGTGTAGAAGCCCTGGCCGCCGGGGCGCCGGTTATTGGTTATGCCAGTGCCGGCACCAAAGAAATCATCCAAGATGGCGAAAGTGGCGTTTTGTTCGAACACCAAACTGTGGATGATGTTATGCAAGCCATCAAACGGGCCGAACGAACCACCTTTTTGCCCGGCACATTGCGCCGCAAGGCCAAACGGTTTGATGCCTCATTATTTATCACAAAAATGGGCAAAGTAGTCCGCGACAACTGGGCTTAGTACCCAGGGCCCTGTGGTTGGCTAAAATAATCAGCAACCTTATGTGCACCGTCCAATTGTGCGCCTGTGGCCGCGGCGTACAGCTCGCTGCCACCCGTGCTATACAGTACGTAATCATCCCCAAACCAACCATAAGCCGTGTAATCTGCGCTACCAACCTGCTTGGCGTTTTGGCCCGTCGCATCGCCAATAAAGCTCACTTTTTTACCATCACGCGTTTCTGTCCAAAAGGTTTTTTGGCCACTTGGCGAACTTAAATAAGTATAGCGGTTATTATACAGCTCACCGTCGGTCACTTGCACTGATTCAACCGCCTTACCAAGTTGGTACCGGTATGAGTCCGAACGGCTTTCATTCCAAAAATTCAGTCGGTAATACACAATGCCTGGTTTTGTTGCCACCGTGTCGCAGTACGCCTGTCCATTTTGGCTCACATCTTTTAAGCTTGTCGGGTTGCCATCAACAATTGCCATAAAGCTAGCCTTACGGTCCTGGCTTCCGTCATAAGAATTACTAAAGCTCCAGCACTTGGCATAATAAATCCGGTCGCCAACAAGTTGAAAATTGCTTAATCCAAACTCCGCATAATTCCATTGGTCACCCTCTAAGCGCGAGCTTTCTAGGGCCGTAAGCTGCTTACTATCTGCGGCGTAGGCCATAAGCTGTGCCCGTTTATCAACCATGACGCCATTATTATAATTATATTTGCCAAAGTAAAGCTTGCTGCCAATCCAGCCAACTAGCGAACCGCCCGTCGATTCATTCACCTTATCAAGCGCGCCAGTTGCCGTGTTAATAACATAAATATCCGGGGAGGTTTCATTGCCGCGCCTGGTCATGTACGCAAGGTAACTACGGTCTGCCGATGCCTGCAACTGCAGCTCAAACGCCACTTCCTTGCCCGTCCCCTGCACAACCACTTTTTGGTCTTTGCCATCAAGCGTACTGCTCATCACATCGTAGCCACCCGTGCGGTTGCTCAAAAAGTACACCTCACCAGCCGGCACCAGTTTGGCCTCTATGCTTGGTGCAATATCTTTAGTGTTGACACTAATCTCCGCAGTCGTAAAATCTTTAAGACTGATTTCACCGGCTTGATCACTGTCTTTTGTTGCCAGCGCAATACTCGCCGCCCCGGCATCGTCTGTTGTTGCCGTTGTGTCACCAATTTTAACTGTTGCGCCAGCCAGCGGCTTACCCGATATCGCATTTATTGCTGTTATTGTTGCCACGCGGCCAGTTGCTTTTAGTTTAACGGTAGTGTTTGCTTCACCGTATATCGACACAACGTAGCTTACGCTAGCGGTTGTATAGTATTTTTTCTCCACGCTTAAGGCATGATCCCCTACTGAGACATTCTCCAGCCTTGCCGTGCCCTTACTATCAGTTTTGGCGTCTTGACGGCCAAAATGTACCACCGCCTCACTAACCGCATTACCCGATAATTCGTCTACCACCGTGATAGTTGTTTGCTTTTTAATAAACACGCCAAGCAATGCATAGCGCGTCATTGGCACGGCTAGTGCCACGCCAATAATCAGTAATAATCCGATAATCGTTTTGCCAACACCGCTTTTGAAAAAGCCGGCCAACTTTTGCCTGAACGGCCTGTGATCCCCTAAGCGCTCATCGCGAGTATCCTCAACAGTTTCAGCCTCACTCCGCTCCTCTGTTGCAACAATTTCATCAACACTTTCGTCCACAACCTCGTCTTCGCTTTTTATCTTCATATCCCTGACGCCCTTCCTGTTATGCTAACAGTGTAATCAAAAATACCCCCACGTTCAATAACTGGGGGGTATTATTAATCAATCTGCCTATTGTTTCGCTTGTAGCTGCTTAGCCACATCGCCGCACTTAGCACTCATATCCTTGCGAGCAACCAAAATGCCATTCGGCGTATTAACGACCACTACGTTATCCAGTCCGATCACTGCGACAGGCTTACTGGGCTCTTCGTTCCGGATATACGTGCTTTCTGCTTCAATAGTAAAAATATTGGACCCCTTGCAATAATTATTCGCCTCGTCCTTAGCGACAACGTCATGAAGATCCTTGAAGTTCCCGATATCCATCCAGTCAAAGCTTGCTGAAACAACCGCCAAGTGCTTTGCTTTTTCGATTAACGCCACGTCTATGACTTGGTTATCTAATGCAAGGTAAGCCGCATTGTAAGCATCGCTACCGAATTCACTAATCTCCGCAAGCGTGTCAAAATTCGTGTTCAGCTCGGGCGCGCTTCGTTCCATTTCGTTCAAGAATGTATCGACCGACCCAACGAAATACCCGCAGTTCCATAGGTAATTCCCCGACTCTACATATTGCAACGCCGTTTCATAATCCGGTTTTTCTTTGAATGATTGCACGTTATATACGCCCGCCGCTTCATCAACCACGCCATCACGCTCAATATAACCAAAGCCCGTTGATGGGAATGTTGGCTCAATACCAATCAACACGATTTCTTTATTCGCTGACGAAATACGAGCGGCAACATTAAAAGAGCGAGCAAAGCCATTCAAGTCACGTACATGATGATCGGAATGGATAAATGCCACCGACTCAGAACGATCATGATGCCGCGCGATATAATCCAGCGCAAACACAATACAATGCGCCGTACCCCGCCTACCCGGCTCAATTAAAAACTTATCA
>CALEKV010000123.1 GCA_937902525.1 uncultured Candidatus Saccharibacteria bacterium
ACCATCCTGAGTAGTCTCGGTTGGCTGGAGCGACCACCGAAAGTGTATAGCTGGGTCGTATGGATCCTGATAGCAAAAATCTATACCTTTTGCATCACGAGCGTGGATGGCGAAGTTGTAGCCGTTGTCTATTTTTTCTAACCCAAAGTGACCATTCCTTGGACCGTGATATTCTTCGGCGTAGAACCTTGGGCCGTAAGCCTCATTATTGCGATTTGTCTCTATACTCCCGGAGAACGGTGTAGCCTTGATAATATCAGCGGTTGTAGTGCGTATCATAATAAAATCTATATTCTCGCAAAGGATTCGTTCCTCAGGCGAAAATCTTGAGATAATTATAGCCCCAATGATATAAAAAACACAAGGGTTTTCAGTGATAATTATTACAGTATTGTACAACCTTATTGACATAATGTATATGCTTTGATATAATATAGGTGTAAATGATAGAAAAAATACAAAATTATACAACCCGTCGGAACCGTGATAGGTTTGTGGGGCTAGCGACTGGCGCACTGGAACGGGCAGATTGGAAACGCGCAAATGGCTTGTTTGTACCCGAGGGCGGGAGGTTGGCGATTTTTGCGTCCAGAGCTGTCGATATTCGCTCTGAACACTCAGGGGCCGCTCAGCGTGAAGTGATAGATACAACTGCTGAGTATTTGCGCGAGCGTTACTCGCAAGATGGTGATTTTGGGGGTGTGGATATTTTGCGTCCGAACAAAATAGAGTTAGCGATGGCATTGCAGGACCCAGGCGTGTCTGGAATCATCGCAGTCGGCCATGCTTCTGAGGGGGACTATTGGTTAGATGGTGGTGAACATTTTAATTGGAGAAATGCCGCCGACGCCATCGGCAAGGCAGGGTTAAAGCGCCTTATAGAAAAACGCGGTTGTGATGAGCGCGTGGTTGCGGATTCGATACCCTGGGGGCTAGCGTTGGTTGGGGACCCGGTTACGCAATACCATACTGCGCGTGATGCGCGTATACCAATGCGGGCAATCTTAGATGACAATAATTTTGGACCGCACTTCAAGGATGCCGCAGATGCTAGTACGGAACAAGTTATTAACCGCGCCCTTGAAGGTAGGGATGATTTTTTAGTAAGAGCGCGCGACCGTTAGAATGGTAACGACAATACACGCTAGATGGCGCGGAAAGCGTTTTATTTATCAAAGAACAGTAGTGACATGATATAATATAATCAACCTATTATTGTTACCGCCGTGTTGCCAACACGGAGAAAGGGAGTTTACTTATGATTAATGCTAAATTAGAAGATATCGTAAGCCTGGCCAAGCGCCGTGGCTTTATTTACCAGGGGAGTGAAATATACGGCGGCCTGAGTGGTACCTGGGACTATGGTCCGTTGGGTGTTGCCCTAAAAAGGAACATCACCGACAAATGGTGGGATAATTTTGTCAAAAAACGCGACGATGTTTACGGGGTGGATGCTGCTATACTTATGAACCCTAAAGCGTGGGTGGCCAGTGGACATGTGGGTGGTTTCAACGATCCGTTAGTCGACGACGTAAAGACAAAAAAACGTTACCGTGCTGATAATTTGCTGGATGATTTAGGTGTTGAAGGTGTCTCAAGCATGAGTTTGGAGCAAATGGATGCTTATATAAAGCAGAATAACATCAAAAGCCCTGAAGGTAACCAATTGGGTGACGTGCGCCAATTTAACATGATGTTTAAAACGCATATTGGTGCGACTGAAGACGAAGCAAGCGTGGTGTATCTGCGTCCCGAAACAGCGGGTGGTATGTTTGTGAACTATCGTAATATCGTTGACACGTTCAGCCCGGACATGCCTTTTGCAACCGCGCAGATAGGCAAGGCGTTCCGCAATGAAATCGCGCCACGCGATTTTATATTCCGCGTCCGTGAGCTAGAACAGATGGAGATTGAAGTGTTTTGCCACCCTGATATGTGGAAAGAAACATTTGATAAGTGGCTGGCATTGCAGCAAGATTTTTATAAGAACCTTGGGCTGCCTGAAGAAAAAATTCACCTTATTGATGTGCCAGCGGCTGACAGGGCGTATTACAGCAAGCATAGTATAGACACAGAATTTGATTTTTGCATTGGCCAGAAGGAGCTGGGCGGTTGTGCATACCGGACCGACCACGACCTTAACGCACATATGAACATGAGCGGTAAAAATATGGAATATCGGCCAAAAGATGGTTCGGCGCCATTTATTCCTCACGTTATTGAACCGACGTTTGGGCTAGACAGGCTAGTGTTTGCGGTAATTGATAATGCCTACCGTGAAGATGAAGTAAATGGTGAAAAGCGTATTTACCTTGCACTGCCTAAGGACTTAGCGCCATATAGCTATTGCGTTAGTCCTTTACTTAAAAACAAGCCAGAACTTATGGAAAAAGCCAGCCAGGTTTAC
>CALEKV010000124.1 GCA_937902525.1 uncultured Candidatus Saccharibacteria bacterium
GCTTACAGTTGTACCCGGGCTAATAGCAGCTCTTGCACTGACCAGCTATACCGCAACCTATGGTGGACTTTATGGTGCCACATTAGCGGGAGGTGTGGTTGGGCCAATATTTTACCTGTCACTTATTTTCTTGGTAATCCAGCTAATTATAATGTTCGTGTCGATACCTATGTTACTCAAGCGGCGCCGCATCGGTTGGCAACTAGTATTTTATTCCAGCGTTATCAGTTTGGTATATACCGTATTCAATAGCTTTAGTTATGGAATACTAAACTTTGGCAGTCTTGTTGTGGGGTTAATTGGCGCCCTGATCGGATGGTACTTTATATTCCAGATTAGGAGCTACTATACCTAATATTTACCCAAGATTATAGTGGAACTGTGCAATTAGTATAAGAAACACACCATATTGCGGTCACAGTGGTTAAGTTTGGGGTAAAATATAAACAGTATGCGCACGATGTTAAAGTATTTGTTTTTGGTTTGTTCGGCGAGTAGTATGATTGGATGGGCTGTCGTGCTGATCTATGGTGGATATGACGATTGGGGTTTGACATTTACCGTACTTGGCACACTCTTTATGGCACTATGGGCGCTGATGCGCAGTGATTGGAGCCACTTAGAAACGCGGCTGATTGTTCTGGCGTTATTTTTATGTGCGTTGGCGGACTATATATTAGGCGTTGGTCCGTTTTTCGCTGGTATGGTTAGCTTTCTGGTGGTGCAAGTGCTGTTTTGTATAATATTTTTGCGGCAAATCCACCCGCGCCGGCCAAGTGTGTTGCCGTTTGTTTTATGGATTGCATTTTCACTTGTTATGCTGGGTGCGTTTATCTTGCCAGCTATACATGACGGAATCATGAAAGTTGGTGTGATTGTATATTCGACATTTTTGATTTGCACGGCTTCGCTTGGTGCGGACGCATGGTTAAATACAGTGAAAAAGAACAAAGCGCGTGATCGTTTTGCGGCGGTTGGTGGGGGCATGTTTTTGCTGAGCGACATGTTAATTGGTATGGTTTATTTTAAAGTTTTGCCCATATCCCTGCTGCTGGCGTTTGTTATGATGGCGCTTTATTGGGGTGCCTTGATAAGTATTACGTTGAGTGTGGCCGAAAAGCATGGCCGCTACCGGCAATCAAAGGTCGAGGTACAGCACACACCACAGCATACCCGGGTCTCCTCGGTATAATATCGCATAATACCAACTGCCGTCAGGGCTAAGCATTTCCGGCCAGGTGCCATAGCGTTCAATCATACGGCTGAGGCGAGCGTGCATTTCGGTGTAACGTTTGTCGCCATAGTGTTTAAGTAATTTTAGGTAAAATACGCCGTGCCAACTCCAAATAGCGCTATCCTGGTAATTTGGCATAATGGGTGCTTGCATTGTCATACGGTGCTTAAAAGCCCTGCCTTGGTCGGTGTAGTGCAGTGGGTATGGATAATTCAATTTATGTTCGTCGATGTAGTTAAAGGTTTTTGTCGCCATTTTTTTATCATCAATAATACCCATATAAAACGGAAACAGGGCGCATTCCGCACTGAATGCCGTGTTGTTATAGTCGGCGTTAAAATAGCGACCGTTCCAATAATGCTCTAGCAATAAGTTACGATAAATGCGGGGGCTGAACAAAAAGGCATCCAGCCCCAGTTTTTCGGCGCAACGCGCCATGCGTGCCACCATGGTTACGGCGTAGGCGCTGCGGTCATACAGCACACCATCGCGCATTTCGGCTACGCGTATATCTGGTTTGATATGGCCGGTTTTTTTATCTAAAAATTGACGTGTGAACCGCCGTAGCTGTTTGTTTAAAAATTCGCGCTCGGTTGCATTTAGCTGATAGTGACTGACCCACACGCTATGTAGTAGCCATGGCAAGCTATCGATAGCCCTGTGTCCAGCTGGCGCGTCAAAGGCAACGCCAACGCTGTTGATGGAGGTTGTGACAGCGCCGCTTTGCCGAAAGTGCTTAATAGCCCAGTGTAGTGCGTGGTGTACATTGGCGGTGTGGCCAGAGTGCACTAATGCAGCACATGCGGTGCCAAAGTCACGCGTCCAAAAGTAATTGTAGTGGCCCAGGCTGGTGCGGTAAAAGTGTTTGTCCCACAACCTATCTACGATCTGTTTACAGATTTGCTGCGCGTCACCGTCAAACCGCTCCAACTTGCCAAGATATCGGCCATATATTTGGAGTTCCAGTGCCTTGACGTTGTCAACGATAAGACTTACTGGACGGACTA
>CALEKV010000125.1 GCA_937902525.1 uncultured Candidatus Saccharibacteria bacterium
GATAAAAATATTTGGCACGACTTTAGCAGCAACAAGGGCGGTGATGTGTTTGCGTTTGTCATGGAAGCCGAAGGCATGGACTTTAAGCAGGCGCTGGAACACTTGGCACGCAAGGCGGGCGTGGATTTAAGCTTGTATCAAGACAAGGGCAGTCAGGTGTTAGCGGCCCGCAAAAAGCGGCTGCAGCAAGCTAACGAACTGGCAGCTGCCTATTATCAACAAAGCATGTTGCGCAATAAAGATGCGTTGGAGTACATCTTTACTAAGCGCGGCCTTAATAAAAAAGTTGTTCAAGATTTTAGGATTGGCTATGCGCCAGATACGGGCAGCGCTTTAGTCAACGCCCTACAAAAGCGCGGCTTTACCAAAAAGGAGTTAGCCGATGCCGGTTTAACCAACCGGTTTGGTGGCGATATGTTTAGGGGGCGGATGATGGTGCCGTTAATGGACGCGAGCGGTCAGATAATTGGCTTTACTGGCCGTATTTTGACAGATATACCAAATGCACCCAAATATTTAAACACACCCCAAACTTTACTGTACGACAAGGGCCGGCATATTTTTGGCTTGAGCCAGGCCAAGGAGTCGATTCGCAACTCTGAATACGTGGTGGCGGTGGAAGGTAATTTGGACGTGGTTAGCAGCCACCAGGCAGGCGTGCGCCAAACGGTCGCCACGGCGGGCACTGCTATGACAGAATACCACCTACGGGCCTTAAAGCGCCTAACGGCTGATGTGCGCTTGGCGTACGACGGTGATAAGGCTGGGATTGCAGCCACGGAACGAGCCATCAGCTTGGCTTCGCCGATGGGGATTGATTTAACAATCATTAGCCTGCCAGCTGGCGCCAAGGACCCAGATGAACTGATTAAAAAAGATGTAGACGCTTGGCGGCGGGCAGTTGATGAAGCCATGCCAGCGGTTGATTGGATAATCGAGCAATATCGTGCACGTACTGATGTAAAAACCGCAACAGGCAAGCGTTCCTTTACCACAGCCACCTTGGGGATTATAAAAACCTTGCATGACCCAGTGGAGCGAGATCATTATGAGCGGAAAGTTGCCGAGATAGTCGGGAGTTCTTTGGAAAGTGTGAAGGAAAAGATTTCTCAAAACCCTGTTGAACAGCCGGCACTTAAGTCAGTCCAGCAGGGGGGCGAGTCAGTTCCTGAGCAATTTATTTATCAAGACAGTGCACTGGCGTTAGCGATGATTGATGGACCAAGTCAGGAATTGTTCCAACAAATCGACCCGACGATTTTAGCAGGCGACGCGCGGCAGTCGGTCGCCAGGTATATAGCGGCGTACCCCGGAAAACCACTGACCGTAACACCACCAGAGTTGCAAAAATTTGACGAGTATGTAAAACTATTATTATTGCGTGCCGAAGCGCGTTATGCTGACATGAGCGAGCAAGATCGCTTTTACGAAACAGCACGGCTTATTAGGCAAATAGAAAATGAACACAAGAAACAAAAGCGAAAACAATTAATTAATGAATTGCGTGAGGCTGAAGCCGTGAACGATGATGTTATGGCTGACGCATTGCGGCAACAACTCAATATACTTATAAAGGAGATTGCGCGTGGCCGATGACCTGGATGATAAAACATTAGTTGATGAAAATGAATTGGGTGGAGACCAGGCTGTGGCGGCGCCTGCTGCTGATTTTGGCGAACCAAATATTGACGACCTGGATGAGGAAGATTCAGATACGCCCGAAGACGTTTTGAATAACGGGCAATATTTTGGCGATATTAGCGACGACAGTGTGCGTCTGCACTTGCGTGAAATTGGTAAAATCCCGCTATTAAACGCCGAAGAAGAATTAGCACTTGCCAAGCGCGTGCAGCAAGGCGACAAAAAAGCCAAAGATAAAATGGCCGAAGCCAATATGCGCTTAGTGGTTAGCATTGCAAAGCGCTATAGTGGTCGTGGCTTAGATTTTTTGGACTTAATTCAAGAAGGCCACACGGGGTTGTTGCGTGCTGTGGAAAAGTTTGACCCAGACAAGGGCTTTAAGTTTAGTACCTATGCCACCTGGTGGATTAGGCAGGCTATTACCCGTGCCATTGCTGACCAAGCGCGTACCATCCGTATTCCGGTGCACATGGTGGAAACTATCAATAAATTGCTTCGCACACAGCGCCGCATGACGCAAGAACTCAACCGCGAGCCAAGCATTGAAGAGCTGGCCAAAGAGCTTGAAATGGAACCGGAAAAAGTCGAATACGTGATGAAAATTAAGCAGGACATCAGTAGTCTGGATGCCGGCGTGGGCCGTGATGACGGCGAAGAAGACACCACACTTGGCGAGTTTATCGAAGATGAAGACACCGTGACGCCGGAAGAATCTGCCAGCAATCAGTTGCTAAAAGAACAAGTGCAGGGTGTGTTAGGTACCTTGAGCGACCGCGAACAAAAAATTATTAAAATGCGATTTGGGTTAGATAACGGCAAAAGCCACACGCTTGAAGAAGTCGGGCAGGAATTTGCTGTTACGCGTGAACGCATCAGGCAAATTGAGGCTAAAGCCTTGGCTAAACTGCGCAAGCACAAAGACGCCAAAAAACTATACGAATACTTGCAATAACGTAAGCCGTCAAAAAATAAGAGCGGCGGACCGTAAATTTTCAAAAATTTAAAGATACTATCCTTACATCTGTAAGTTGGTGTGATCTATAGCCCAAGATCGGTTTTAAGTTGTTTGAGCAGTTGTTTTTTGTCCTCGTAATCTTCTAGGAATTCCAAGTAGCGCTTGGGAGGCATGTCGTTCACTAGGCTTGGGTATAGCCACGGAGTATCTCGCGCGCCCAGGTATTCGGGCAGGCTTGACCATTTGTAGGTGCGGTAATATCGCGGATTAAGGTGAATGTATCGGCTTAGGTGCTGAAAGTGCGATTCGTCTGTCATATGGGAAGCTTGGAACATGCCCTCAAATACCGGACCCTTCCGTTTGTAGCGTAAATTGAAATACATGGAATACGCCGTGGTCAGTGACTTCATGAAATGACTAATTTGCTGTGCATCCTGTTCCTGGTAAATGAATAAATGAAAGTGATTAGTCATGAGGCAGTATGCGGTAATTTTGATATCAAATGTTTGATAGGGCAGTCCGTCGCCACGTATTTCATGATGGGAATTACAGGTGTAGCGGTCGATTAAGCTCAGGAATTTACACTTATCCTGTTCGTCAAGGAAGACTGGTTGTTTAGCGACCCCCCGGTTATAAACATGGTAAAAGGCGGGTGCCTCAAATTGTCGAAACTTATTATTTACGCGCATATAGACATACTATCGCAGCAAATAATAGATGTAAAGATAGTATCCTTAACATTTACTATTCTGCGAAGGTGCCGTGCAGGATATTTTCGATTTTGGCGTGTAAGTCGTCCAGGCTAGTGTCGTTAATAATATAGTGATCGGCGATAGCGATGGGGCCGCCTTTTTCGATGTTTTCGATTTCGGTGTAATCGCGGTGCAGGGCTTCGTTTTCAGTGAAGGGTCGTTCGGGGCGGTTGGCTAGGCGGCGGTGGCGTAAGCGGCGCGGCGCGACTATGGCGATAATATTCAGTGTGCCGTGGTAGGCGTGTTTAAAAGTTTTGAATTCGGCCCAGCTATAAATGCCGTCCACTACGATATTTTTTTGGCCAGCTTCTATTAAGCGCTCAACTTCTTGCAAGGCTAACTGTGCTAAAAAATCTTTGCCATGCTTGGTGCGAAGTTGTTCGCGGAAAATTTGCTGGCTTTCGGCAGTAATTTCAACACCGGCCTTTGTCATTTCGTTATACATCAGGCCGCCAAAATATACTTTTGGCCAACCCTTTTCGGTTAGATAATGTACTGCTTCGGTTTTTCCGGCACCGGGCATGCCCACAAAGCCAACAATTTGCACTCCGCTCAGTTCTGTCATATCTATAGTGTAGCGTATAATATAGCTATGGCAAAAAGGCTGGCAATTATTGATGGCAAGAGTGTGTTTTACCGCGGTTATTACGCTATGCCAAATTTAAGTACGGCCGACGGCACGCCCACTGGCGGTGTGTATGGTTTTGCGGCGCTAAGTTTGGAACTAATAAAAAAATTGAAGCCCGATTACGTGTGCGTGGCCTGGGATAAGCCCAAGACCAATATTCGTAAGCGGTCGCAAATTTATCCGGAATACAAAGCTGGTCGCAAGCCGGCACCGGCAGATTTTTATGCACAGATTCCTATTTTGCAAGAGCTGTTGCAGGCCCTTAGTTGGCCACTTTATGAATTGGACGATTATGAGGCCGATGACATTATGGCGACTTTGGCGCACCAGGCGAGCGAACGTGGGATTGAAACTTGTCTGATTACCAGCGACCTGGACGCCCTGCAGGCGATCAATCCGCTGACGCATGTGTATGCCCTTAAAAAAGGCCTAACAAACATTGATCGGTTTGATGTGGAGTCTTTTGAACAAAAATATGGCATACGCGTGGATCAGTTTTTAGACCTTAAGGCGCTTAAGGGTGATAGTAGTGATAACATACCTGGCGTACCCGGCATTGGCGAAAAAACGGCGGTTAGCTT
>CALEKV010000126.1 GCA_937902525.1 uncultured Candidatus Saccharibacteria bacterium
CGTGCAGCTTCATGAGCGGTCAGAGTTCGTTCTTCGGATGGATGCACATACCTACCCATGCAAGCACTATAAAACCCGCTTGTGATTGTTTGAGATGGCATGTCCCAATGAAGTCTACCATATATGCTGCTATACGAATGCAGCTTGTCGCGATGGCACGGAGGGCGCTGTTCGTTCGGAAGGTCATACAAATCATGTTCAAACAAGTAATGGATTCTAGCTCGATTATCCTTTGAAGGCATAGATGGTGTATTCATGATATTGTTGCTGGTTGGATACTGTAAATCATCAATAGCCCACCTAACCGTTCTTTCCTCTAAAACAGAGTATTTACTTGGGATGGTATTAACATCAAATTTCGTCCCTTTAGATGCCACAAGTATTAGCCGCCGCCTGGTCTGAGGAACGCCTATATCCACTAAGTCCACGAACCCAATACTAACGTAGTAGCCCATGTTTCGTAAGTGTCTTTCTACCGTTTGCACAACTTGACCTTTATCGTGTATAGCGCCTACAACATTTTCGATGATTATATACTTTGGTTTAAAAACTTCTGCAGCGCGAGCCATATACAAATATAAACTATTCTTTGGGTCGTTGCGGCGAGTATATCTGTTTAGGTCGGAATGTCCTTGACATGGTGGACCCCCGACTAAAATGTCAATATTTCCAACCGAATCATGTAAAGTTTTTTCTTCATCAGAAAATGCCGTTCCCAATTCTGAAGTAAAGAGTGTACCAATATCACAGTTCCTTACTGAAGCTTGCGGGAAATTCGCGTAATAACATTCGATGGCTTCCTTGTCAAAGTCTACTGCAAGAGGGATTTCAAGATTATATTTCAACGTATTACACGCCTCTTGAACTCCGAGAGATATGCCACCACAGCCACAAAAAAGGTCTACAAGCCTAATAATACGTTTTTTATCGTTGACTTTCTTTGTAGCAACGAATTGCCTCAAAAATGCATGGTCGTCGCCCATTACTTCTTTAACATATTTAATCATCGAAGTGTTGTCTCCCCAAAATCTCTCACTTTTCTAAAGTCATTTCCATAATGTCGCTGATGTCGCATTGCAAAGCTACACATATTCTTTGGAGAATCTCAGTATTGACATTCTCATTCTTTCCAAGTTTTGTTACAGAAGCTGAGCTGATACCTGCGGCTTGTTGCAAATCTTTTTTCCGCATATCCCTGTCAATCAAGAGCTTCCATAGCTTTTTATAGCTGATAGTCATTGCAATCACCTCAACTAGTTGGTGTTAATATCCATACGCTATAATCTACTATATAAAGCAGCAATGTACAAGAATTATCTTTACTAACGCTCGAATGACTACTGCAATGTATCGATTTTTTGCCGCTTTATTTGGCTGACCTTTCTATGGTTGCAGAAACATTTTGTTTTCGAGAATAGAT
>CALEKV010000127.1 GCA_937902525.1 uncultured Candidatus Saccharibacteria bacterium
GAGATTCCGAAACGTGACTGGAGTTCAGACGTGTGCTCTTCCGATCTTTGGCGGTACCCGCATTAACACACGACGTTGGCGCTGCGATAAGGTTGTTCAAAGAGGCCGATTCTTCAGTGGTGGGTTTTTCCATGGAATAAAATAGGTATTTTTTTGTGCCGCAAGTATATACCATGAATGTTGCGGCGTTGTTAGTGCTGCTTCCGTAAGCCGTATTAAAAGGTAAATTATCAAAAAAAGTATCTGGTAGGTAGCCCATAGCCACAGCGGCGTCACCCAGCGTACACCGGTAGCTCGCATTATTTGTTTTTGCATAATACCCACCAGCTTGCCAGCCGTTAGCGCCATCCGCACAGCCCGTTGAAGTCGCGACAACCGTCGACCCTGAACCGCCAAGTGGAAACGAACCCTTTTTGATCTGCATTAGCTTAATAGCGTCGGCAAATTTATCGGCTGCATCGCGCATTTGAGTGTCACGTGCCTGTATTTGGGCACTGCCGTAAGATAGCGCTACAAGTGTTGCCAAAATAGCAACGATTATAATCACCACCATTACTTCAACAATTGTAAAACCTTTGTTATGCCCACGCTTTTTCATCTGTTATTACTATTGCAAACCGCCTGCGTTTAGTCAATCGCTTGATGTAATTTTTCAATAATCTGACCAAGGGACAGCTTGGCTTCGTTGCCGGTTTGCGTATCTTTGAATGAGTATTGACCGCTAGTTAGTTCTTGTTCGCCTACAAACAACACGTACCTAACTTGCTTTTTTAATGCTGATTTAAGTTTTTTATCAAGCTTGCGATTGGTAAAATCAAGTTCCGTATTTATACCTGCCGCCCTTAGCTGGTTAGCTACGCGACCGGCACCGTTCAAAGCTTCGTCTAAAGCAACAACGTACACGGCTGTGTCACTTTTCATGGCGGGTAACAAGTTGTGTGTTTCCAAAAACAACTGCACCATAGTTAAGCCTGGCGCCATGCCAACCGCTGTTAACGGTTCGGCTCCAAATAGCCCCACCAAGCCATCGTAGCGGCCACCACCAAACAAAGAGCGACTGTTTTCAGGGTGAGTGTCAAAAAATTCAAACACTGTGCCAGTGTAATAATCCAATCCGCGCATAAGTGTAATGTCAAAGGTGGCGTTTTTTATACCGGCTCGTTCAAGGTATGTAAACAGTTCTTGTACTTCACGCACAGCTTCGCTATCACGCAGGCCTTCAGGCAAATCGGCCATGGTTTTAGCGGCCAATAGTTGGGCGATTTTTTGTAAACCTGTTTTTGCGCTGTTGGCGCCAAAAATATCTGCCGCTTGGTCCCTAAAGGCTTCGGGCGAGATTTTGTCTTTACGATCGAACAACTTAATCATCGTGCTTGCCTGTGCTGGCTCTAGTTGTAAATACTGCGCCATCATATAGTTGATAACCCGACGGTTATTAATGCGGATGGCATACATGTCATCACGCGCGCCAAAGCTTTTCATTATGGCTGCGCCCATTTCAATAACCTCTGCCTCCGCCGGAGCACCTTCGGCACCAAAAATATCTACATTCAGCTGCCAAAACTCACGTTCGCGGCCGCGTTGCGGGCGTTCGTAACGCATAAACTGCGCAATACTATACCAGCGCGCCAGTAGCGGTGTTTCCTGCCGCCGTGCGGCAATCATGCGGCTAACACTTGGTGTCATTTCAGGACGGATGGCCACACGCCTGTCACCCCTATCGGTAAATTGATAAGTTTGTTCGTTCACAAGTTCTTGCCC
>CALEKV010000128.1 GCA_937902525.1 uncultured Candidatus Saccharibacteria bacterium
AGTGATTCGGAGCCGCAGCCAGAGCCTCAAGCCGATACGCCACCGGAACCCGCTGAGCCCGAACAGCATAACGGCGAACTGGATATTAGGCACGATTACCGGGGGACTATCGAAGAAGTTACCGATCAAGTAGAGCAGGTGAACCAGACTACCGCCACGCAGCAGGCTGCGAGCGAACTTAACCGCCAGCTGCATTCGCCAATCACGACAACATTACCACCAGCGCGTCCCGTCGTTGACTATGAAGAAACACCCGTGATTAGCAAGGTGCACCAAGATGAGCCAAGGGTCGAGCCTTCACTTGGCGGTACGCTTAACGCTACAGCGGAGGAGGCGGCGGTTGCTAAGCGTTATGAACTAGAACGCGAACAAAATCAGACTATCCTTAGTCATGATAATGACCATTATTTAACTGATCAGCCCACGCACCAGGCGCCACTTTCAGCAACTGTCGATACCGCGCAAAACAACGAACCAAAAGTGCGTGATATTTTTGCCGACAGCCCTAACGAAGCTGCTGGTATTATTCCTGAATTACCAGTTGTGCAACGCCCGGTCGCTCATGATACCAGCGCACCAGCACCAGCAATGCCTAGTTTTCAGGCTAATAGCCTGCCGCCCGCGCCAACTTTCCCGGCGCAACCCGCTGCTCCAACTCTGGCAGAGATTGATTCAAAAAATCGCGCCCAAGGTGACTTGCTGGGTGATGTACACGCAGCCTACACTAATAATTACCCAGGCAGCACCTTACCGCCATTGCCACCTGCACCGCCAATGCCAGATATGAGCACGTTGCCGCCGCTACCTAACTTATCGTCTCCGCAAGGGTTTCACGACAATGGTTCAAGTATTCTAGCGGAACCGCTTGGCAGTACGTTGCCGCCGGCATCCGCCCCCGTTCAACAGGACAAGTCCGACCCAGGACAGTTCAAAATCCCCGGTGCTCAATAACGTAACGAGATATACATAGTACAATGAGGAGTATGCAGAACAGCGTACTCCTGATTGATAAACCGGCAAAAATGACCAGTTTTGGCGTGGTGGCGCGCGTGCGCCGAGTCTTAAGCCAGCAAACTGGATACAAGGTTAAAGTGGGCCATTGCGGGACGCTTGATCCGTTTGCGACAGGCCTGATGATTATTGTCACCGGCGTCGAGTGCAAGAACGCCGGCACCTATACTAAGTTGGATAAGGTGTATGAAACCACTATCCGCCTTGGCGCCACCAGTACAACGGGTGACCCGGAAGGGGAGGTAACAGAGTTGGAAAAAGGGGAAGTTAAAAAGTTAGAAAGAGTCGTAATTGAAGATGCTCTCGCAAAATTCACTGGTGAAATTACGCAAACGCCACCAATTTACAGTGCTATCAAAATTA
>CALEKV010000129.1 GCA_937902525.1 uncultured Candidatus Saccharibacteria bacterium
TGTGCTACTATTGCCGGCCGGTACGCTTAACGCCGGCAGTCCCGCCAAGCTTGGGGGTACAGGCAGAATATCTGCCCAAAACAATTTTACTGGTTCATCAACATTTTCGCCGATATCAAACCCCGCCCTTGACGCAGTCGGGCTTAACAAAACATCGTATAACCTATATAACTTGTTGTACTCATTTATCAATAAGGTGCGCGCCTTACTGGCTTGCTGAAAATATGCGTCGTAAAAGCCGCTACTTAGCACGTAGCTACCCAAAATAATGCGCCGCTTGTTTTCGGGCATAAAACCCTGGTCGCGCGATAGCCCGTACAGTTCGGCAAGATTTTTTACGCCATCGGCACGCAGTCCGTAACGCACGCCATCGTAACGTGCCAGGTTACTACTAACTTCAGCCGGAACGATAATATAATACATGGCTAGCGCATACCTGCTCATGGGCAAACTAACCGTATCAACCGTATGTCCCGCCGCTTTCAGCTTGTCGACAAACTTATTGACTCGTTCGCGTACTTCGGTATCAACATCGTCGGTCATCGATTCACTGATTAAGCCAATTTTGAGATTTTTTGGCGCATTATCTGCCGGCTTAAAATAATCATCCAACGTAGTGTGATCTTTCGTATCCTTGCCGGCCATAATGCTCATCACCAGCTCGGCGTCTGCCGCAGTGGTCGCAAAGCAGCCCATCGTATCGGTGCTGCTGGCCATGGCTACCACGCCATAACGGCTAGCCATGCCATAGGTTGGCTTGTGGCCATACACACCGTTAAAGCTAGCTGGCTGTCTAATAGAACCGCCCGTATCCGTACCCAGGGCAAACGGCACAACGTTAAGCGCGGTTATTACTGCTGAACCACCGCTACTACCACCGGCAACTTTTGTCATATCATGGGCGTTATTTGTAACCCCAAACGCAGAGTTTTCGGTTGACCCGCCATGTGCAAAAGCATCCAAATTAGATTTACCGATACAAATCGCTCCGGCATGTTCCAGTTTCTCCACCACCGTTGCCTGTACGGGGGCAACAAAATCTTCCAGCATTCGGCTAGCAGCGGTAGTTGGGGCGCCAAACGCCAAAAAATTGTCTTTGACTACAAACGGCACACCGGCCAGTGCACCAGCGTCTTCACCATTGTTTAGGCGAGCGTCAATTGCGTCGGCCCGCTCTAGCGCCCGCTCCTTAGTCAAATTTAATAACGCATGGTAACCGCTAGACTGTTCGGCTCGCCCAAAAGCCGCTTCCACCTCGGCACGAGCCGTGCTCTGGCCATTGTTAATTCTGCCTCGTATCTCACTAATTGTCACCATGCCTATAATACCTTTGGTACTTTTACCTGATTATCCAATGCTTCTGGCGCCAACGCCAATAAGTCTGCGCGCGTCACACCGGTTTGATTCACCACATCAGCGCGAAAAACATTTTTTAAGCCATTCACTTGATAAGTTGGCTCAACGCCGCTAGTGTCCAATCCGCCCAGCATATCAACATATGTCAAAATATTTTCGATGTCACCAGCCAAGGTCAACGCCTCTTGAGCGCTCAGCTGTATATTACTTAGCTGTGCCAAATTTTGCACATCATCAATCGTTATTGTACTCATCGATACCTATTATACCCCAACTCTGCATTGTAAAACCGGTTTTAACTTGCCAAAAAACGCTTATGCATACATACTAGTAACAGATATGTCGCATCAGGTTAAAAAGAACGTCGGCGTCACGATGCATAAAAACGGCGTCGAGTTTAGGTTATGGGCGCCTTTTGCAAAAAACGTCCAGCTGCTTTTACCCTACCTTGACGTATTTGATGGTAGCAATGTATACGACACGACGAACGAAGGCGACGGCTACTGGTCGGTCACTATTAAGGATGCTCCGCCTGGCGTGAACTATAAGTATCAAATAGACACTGGCCAAGGTATCATTCAACGTAATGACCCCCGTGCCCGTATATTAACCGCAAGCGAAAACGGTGTGTCGGTGGTGGCCGCCAACGATTTTGACTGGGGCAATGATATATTTTTAGCCATTCCGCGCGAACAGCAAATAATTTACGAAATGCACATTGGCACTTTTGACCGTAAAGATTCCGCCACCCAGGGTACCTTTTACGATGCGATTGAAAAACTTAATTATTTAGCGGAACTCGGCATCAATATGATAGAAATTATGCCCGTTACTAGCATGTCCTACAGTAACGGCTGGGGTTATAATGTGGCTGAAGTTTTTGCCATTGAAAACGCTTACGGCGGCCGGCACGGCTTGATGGAATTCGTCAAAGCCTGTCATACCCGCGGTATCGGCGTAATTATAGATGTAGTATACAACCACTTTTTGAGCGGTACCCTATGGCGCTTTGACGGTTGGTGCCAAAACGAACGGGGTGGTATCTACTTTTACAATGACGAACGCGGCGACACGCCGTGGGGCAGCCGGCCAGATTACGGCCGTCCGGAAGTCCGCCAATTCTTGCTAGACAGCGTTATAATGTGGCTGAACGAATTCAGAGTGGACGGATTACGCCTGGACAGCACCGCCTACATGCGCAATACTAATGGCCACAACAACGACCCCACACATGATATAGGCGATGCCTGGAGTTTATTGCAAGAAATCACTAGGGTGGCACACAAAGTACGACCGGGTGCAATCATGATTGCTGAAGACACTTCCGACAACGACTACATTACTAAAGGCAGTCATTGCGGTGGGTGTGGATTCAACGCCCAATGGGGGCTGGAGTTCCCCCACGCTATCCGGCAAATGCTTGGCCTTAGCACACCTTGGCCCGTTGATATGGCGCAACAAATTGAATACAAATACAATAACGACGCCTTTCAGCGCATAATTTTTAGCGACAGTCACGATACCGCCGCCAACGGTTCCAAGCGGATTACCGAAGAAGTTACACCAAAAAACCCGGGCAGCCTACTCACCCGCCAACGCCTAT
>CALEKV010000130.1 GCA_937902525.1 uncultured Candidatus Saccharibacteria bacterium
CCCTACGCGCCCATCGCGATCAGCAAATGTAAAACGATTATTTATTATGCTCCAATTCATGAATGCGGTCATGCCCCAAACCATAATGGTGTGCAATTTCATGCCACAACGTACGCTTAATGTTTTCGAATAACTCCTCCCCGCCCCGCGACACCTGCAATAATGGCAACTTAAATAACGTTATTTTATCAGGCAAAACAAAAGTATAACCCGCGCCACGCTGTGTCAGTGGGATACCTTCATATAGTCCCAACAACAGCTCACCCTGGCGTAGACCTTGCTGCTGGGATTGTTCGTTTGTCGGCGCGTCCGCATAAGTGATAGCCACATTATCCAAGCCCTTAATATAATCTTGCGGCAACTCATCCATCGCCCGTGTTATTAGCGCATCAAATTCCGTATCCAATAATTCCATAATACTTAGTATGCCGTAATATTAGTTGATAACCTAACGTGAAAGGCAATATTTTGTGATATTTTACACTGAAACACTCTCAAATATGGCGTAACATTATTAGTGGAGTGATGTGAACTCCAACTATATAAAAGGAAGGGGAAATAGACTATGAGCAATCTTGTAAAATGGGATCCGTTTACCGAACTGAATTCCCTGCAAAAACAATTTTTTGGTGATGACTGGATGACACCTTATAGGGGGGTGAGTTTGCCAACTACCGATGTATACACCAAAGACAATGAGCTAGTAGTAGAAGCACATTTGCCTAATTTTGAGCAAAAAGATGTTGATATCAAAGTGGAAAATGGCTCATTGGTTATCAGCGCCGAGCGCCATGAAAAGGAAGAAGATAAAAGCAAGCAATATGTGGTACGCGAAAGCAGTAGTAGTTTTTACCGCCGCATTAGCCTACCCGAACGCGCAGATACCGATAAAATCGCCGCCCACCTTGACGATGGCATACTAAAAATCAGCGTGCCGCTGGTGCCATTACCTGAGCCAAAAAAGATTGCTGTCAGCAGCAAAAAAAAGTAACACACGCCGCCAGCCGGTGGCAACGGTCGCTACCGGCTGACCATAAAATTATTTTTACACCCATCAGCGCGCTATAGCAGCCGGCTGGTTGGTTGCATAGTCTTTGCGACCAATTGATTGTTAAACTTAATAAAATAGGACTTATCAACCGTTAAGGGTTGAACCCTTCACCCCGTGCCGTTACACACGCGACACAATAATAAACCACGCTATTGCGGCAATCGCAAAAAAAGCAAACGCTGCAAATACAACAGCCACTAAAACAGTGCCTAACCATACTACCGTTTTATTCGGGTTCTTAGAGGTAATTCCATAGCTAAATCCTAGTGCACTCACAAACAATAGCGCGACAATTGGCAAAATAAGTCGCCTGACATCTAAGCCAATTGGATCAAGGAATAATAAGGTCGCAGATGCCAGAATTATAAAGCCATACGCTACTATGCTTAGTATTTTTATGATCTTTATTGACACAGCCCCTACTAACTACGCACCGCGTAAGTGTCAACTTCGCCGTTATTACTGTAACAAACCGGAGCAATATCTTTACTGATATTATTACTTTGTACATAGTCGCAATTTGGCATGCCGAAGTCGTTAAACTGATTTGTTGGTGAAATGGCTTTCCAATCCTGACCATCACGAACCGCAAACATATTAGCCCCAGGATAGCCACAGCCATATCGCAATAGTACCTGGTTGTCGTCCTTGCTAGCTGCCACGACATTATAATAACTACTTTCACACCCCAAGCTTATGTCTTTTTTGGCGGTCTTTGATAAAAACGATTTTAGCGATGTAACACTTGCGTTGGCTCGTTTAATGGCCATACCGTTTTCAAAGCGATATTCAAACACACCCAAGTTAACGCCGACAGTACCCGCACCAATAGCGGACTTTTCCCTAAAATAAAGAGTGGCAAAAACAGCCGCCACCAGCCCAAGAACCATTATCACCGCCATAATATATGCCGAATGTCTTTTATTGTGCTGTGTCTTCTTAACTTTATGTTTATTCTGTTTATTAAGCATATGCTTATATATTACCATGACACAATTAAATGACGAACGGTTGTTGCCGCCACTAAAAGTCGCCGCCAATCCTGGCCTACACAAGGCTAGGATTGACTCACATACCCGTCACTTAGCAACATGATAGCGTCAAGAGCGTTGGATTTGGAAAAGGGTGTTCCTGGTGGTGCGCTGTCGCTTTGGCGACATCGGCCGCTATTTTACGATTGCCTCAATGTCTGATTTTGTTTGGTCAGGTGAGATATATTGAACTGCGGACATGCCAACTTCACGAGCACCCTGACAGTAAACCTCTACATCATCTATCAATATGCTCTCGCTTGGCAAGATACCTAGTCTATTTGCTGCCAACTCAAAAATAGCGGTGTCTGGCTTACGCATACTGTGTTGATACGATAAAACAAAATCATCAAACAATGCTAATTGATCGGCCGTAAACAATTCTTTAAGCCAGTCATCGGCGGCGTTAGAGAGAAAGCCAAGTTTGTAATGCGGTTTCAACTCTTCAGTAATGTAATCAAACAGCGGTAAATTTGGTGGGTTAATGTCGAGCACTCTGCTGACTTCATCGCGGTTCACGCCAGAAAGACGAACTATCTCATCCAGTAGCTCATTCCACGTCATTTTTCCTTCAGAAGATAGGTGATCAAGTCGTCGTATTTCAGCGACCGCCTCAGGTGCATCGGACAAATAGGTAGCACAAAAGAGGCTCATGCTGTCTTTTACGAGTACGCCAAAGCAATCAAAAATAATTGCTTTAATAGCCACTATTTTACCGCCTTGAACGAAATCTGCGCCGGGATATGTAGTCGATAACCAAGCTCATCAGGATATTTTGCTACGTCTTCGGCAGTTGGTTTCGGTTCGGCAATTTCGGTGATTCTCAGCCCTGCGTTGGTAATTGCGCCTGCTATATCGCTGAGCGTCCAGTGGATATCTTTGTAATAGATAGTCTCGCCGTCCATACGTTTTGACCGTATCTCGAAGGGTGCGCCACTATCAAAATAATTAAAACCATCAGCAATCCTTATGTTGTCTGGACGGCTTGATGGTGCAAATGGGTGAATATCACTAATAAACAGCATACCGCCCTCTTTTAGAGTGTTTGCGGCGTTTTGTATGGTACTGTATAGCTCGTTCTTATCGGGTATTTCCAATAGAACATGCTCGAAGAAAGCAATATCAAACTTGCCTTGCAAATCTAGTGCCTGACTGACGTCGCCAACACGATAGTCAATCTCGCACGTTATAGGATCATCCCACAATTTTGCGGCTGTAATTTGGTTTTCCGCTAAGTCAATACCTGTTGTTCTGGCACCAGCGCGAGCGAGAAGTCGCAGCCAATAACCGTTACCACAGCCGAGTTCAAGCACATCCTTGTCCTCAACATCACCAAATGCTCGGAGTAGATTCGGTGCAGTCACAAATACTTTTCCAAAGTTAGGTTTACTGGCGCTCTCGACCTGTTCAACAGTCCACTCATGAATTAGTTTTTCTTGTTTTTCAGATAATCTTCCAGCGTTTGTCATAATGTTGTAAGTATACTATATTTGCACTGTTTACATTTTCCTTTGCGAAACGTGTCGGCCATACAACTGAGCCACGCCATCTCTGCGCTTTAGCGCAAGCGTTGGGGTTGAGTTTACACTTTAGCCCTCGCGCTCAAGTTCGAATTCAATTGTAAAACTCCACCAATATAAAAGCCCCAGACAAGCTGAGGTTTTTTATATTGGTGCAGTTTTACAACGAAGTTCGAACCGAATTTGAGCGGAGCGACTAAGCTCCGCCCTGACGACTGCGCGGGCTTGCCCGCGCAGCGCCCCGACAAAACCCAAACCCTTTGCATTATTTTCTGAGATTTTCCCGCCGTGTTTTTAGAAGTTAAAAAGGGCGTTGGGTTTGTCGGTTCGCCCACCGAGAAAAATCGGTTGAGGCGTCAAGGGGGTCGCTAGGCGGCAAAGCCGCCGCGCTACGCGCAAAACCTGTACAAATAATCTATAAAATGATAAAATAGTAAATAGTCTAAGCGTCCGCTTAGATGTTCTTTTCTATCCCTAAACCTCCAAACAGAGGACGGGAGAAGGAGATGGACTCATGTCCGCAGCAATCGAACGCCCTGTAGCGTTCTACCACCGAGACGGCCTCGTGGCTGCCTGGAACTTTGCCGAGCGTTACGCCGGCCAATCCGGGCATGTCGCGACGCTTCCCGAGATCGTCGAGCTACGACTCAGCGCAAAGCCTGGTACAAAGGATTCTCCCTGGGAGACCTGGTACACCAGCGCCAGTGCCGAGTACGTTGGCATCGGCGCTGATGGTCGCGTCAAGATCATCGTTGCGCACGGCGTTGGACCCATGTCCACTATTGACGGCATCAAGGCCGCCTACAAGTGGGAGTGGGGCGACAAGTCGCGTCGCAACAATGGTGGTCGCATCACCGCTTGGCAGTTCCTCGACCTAGAGGCTGGCGCGTATGGCCACACCGAGGTTTTTGGTGTGTTCGACTTCCTCGGCGCTGGTGGTGGGGTCGTGCGGAACCGTCGCGTGCCCCAGGTGAGCGTTCTGGACTTTCAGGACTATCTGGATGGTCTCGGCAGCGACGATGTGAGCAGCTACCTGACCGCTCCGGAGGCCCTACGCGACGCGCTGATTCGGCTCCGGCTTGGCTCCAACGCCTACCGCTATCTGATGAAGCACGAGCGCATCGCCAAGGCGTTCCATGTCAAGGAGCGTCCGAACGCTGGCTACCGTTGGGCACAGGGATTCGATGACCGTAAACACCCGTACATCACCAAGGTGGAAACGGCATCGAACTGCGCCTACACCCTGCCGAACAAAGCAATTCGCAAGGCGACGGGAAAGTGGGTGGACGAACCGCGTGTGCCCGAAGAGGGCTACGCACTCGCTCATCTGCTCGACATCGACGCGTTCATGCGTACCCACACACAAGAGGTTGGCGTGATGTTGGCGTCGTCGCCGAACGTTCACGAATGGTGGAACGGTGCAAAGTTCATCGCCATGCCCGACGGTGTGATCATGAATGACGGTCTCGCCCAGGGTCCCGACCCAGACAGAACGATTCACGAACACTGGGAGCACTTCATGCAGCCGGTCGAGGAGGACTACGCGCCCATCACGCCGTACCTACTGAAGTACGCCCACGACGAGTGGTTCGCCTGCTACCCGAAGAAATTCCCGAACGACCAGTGCATGGATGACGGCGACGTCGAATTCCATGTCCGCTCTCTCAAGCGGGTCGGTGAAGACGGTAGCTTCACGACGGACGAGATGTTCTTCCTGCGCTACAAGTTGGCGCAGGTGAGAGCGCTCATGCCGCGCGAGGCAAACGCCTACGAGATCGTCAACATCAGTGGAAAGGACCGGAATGGTCTCACGACCGTGACGGTTCGGTTCTACAAGGCCGATGTCGACACCTCGCGTCGTCTCCCGCGCACCGATGAAATCGCCCGCGACTATGAGCGATTGATGGAGGTCTACGCTCGATAGAAAGGAGCAACATGCCCCGCGTCTTTAGCCTCAACCAGGCGAAAAGACGCGGGGTGCTTCATTTTTTGGATTTATTTAACCGACAAACCCAACGCCCTTTTTAACTTCTAAAAACACGGCGGGAAAATCTCAGAAAATAATGCAAAGGGTTTGGGTTTTGTCGGGGCGCTGCGCGGGCAAGCCCGCGCAGTCGTCAGGGCGGAGCTTAGTCGCTCCGCTCAAATTCGGTTCGAACTTCGTTGTAAAACTGCACCAATATAAAAACCTCAGCTTGTCTGGGGCTTTTATATTGGTATGTGATTTGAGGTCTCTAACTCCTAGCCGATCCGATAATAATAGCCAGGAGCAACTCTTGTATCCAGCCTCGTGGCTGGGTCAAGAGTTCAGAGTCTCCTTACCCGCACCAATATAAAAAACCTCAGCTTGTCTGGGGCTTTTATATTGGTGCACATTTACAGAACCTACTTAAAGTTTTTGAGTGGGTGGTTGAAGATATCCAGTGTAGCATAAATATCGCCCTTCCACAGCCAAAAGAGCTTGAAGTTGAGGTTATCTATTAAGTTCGCTTTCGTCCTTTTGGACTCATCAGCGTAAGCACACTTACGGAGCGAACATGACAAGCAGACTTATGGGGCATGACAGAGGTTCGCTTGGTAACTAGGTGAAGATGCTCACGGGGATGACAACGACAATGAGCGCAAGCGCCATCATGTTGTACACTGCGTGAACCGTTGCTGATGCCGCCGTAGCGACAACCTGGTCCTTCGTCTTTTGGTAGTACCAGTGGTACACCAACAGAAAGCCGAAACCAGTCAGCCCCAGCGCAACTCCCGCAGCCATGCTGTACCAGATGTTGGTGATGTGAATCACGCCAAAAATCAGGCTTGCACGAACTCGCTGCGACCACGACCACTTCTCACTACCTGAACGAAATGCTTGCTCTTCCCACAGAGCCGCCATGAGCACGAAGTTGTAGATTCCGTACTTGGTGGCGGGTAGTGCTTGGAGCTTGCGCTGGAGGTAGTCGTGATTGGTGAAGCTGCCGATTGACATCGTGCCTACTATTCCGACCGTCCAAGCGGCGCCCGTCGCCCAGCCCGTGGGAATAAACGTCTCGAATCCACGGGTCATGAGCTTGACGACAGACTGGTCAAGGAAGGGCACCTGCAAGAGCAGGTAAATCATGCCCATCGTTGCCAGCAACAGCGTCAAAGACACGAACGCCAAATTGCGAGTTCGGAAAACATGCTTCCGGCTCGCCTCGACCACAAGTTGTGGCCAGACGAAGACGGGCTTGGGGTCTGGGGGCATCGTCGCGTTGAGAAACTTTGCCATCAGGCCTTTCACGGCCCGTCTGTGAATCAGGGGCTCAGAAACTGCCTGAATCTCGTGCTCATACAATCGAATCACATCCTCTGTCTGATTGAGTGGGTCTGCTTGTCAAGGTACGCCTTCGGAGCGAACTCAACGAAAGCAATTGAAATTGTAGCATAAAAAATTATAATTGTCAATATATTACCTCTGTAGAAATCATTATATTCTACAATACGATTTAGCTACAATCCCAGTTGTTCCACCAACCCCTCCTCACTCACAAAGACCGCATATATAGCAATATTCTCATACGTCACCTCAATTGCAGCTCGCTCAAGTTCTTCAATGATTCGGCTCATCTTCATACTTTAATTTTAATGCCCTCATCTCTGTTATTAAAGTATTTGGGCGTGTTTTGGGCTAACTCCGCGTAGACACGCTTAGAACGCGCCATAGGCCAATAATAAGGCCTAGTGGTGTCAGCTAGGCCAAAGAGTTATATACTATTTACATGACAAAGATTGAAGCACTTATCTCTGATTCTGACGGCACACTACTCGATACAGTATCGCTTATACGCCACGGACAGTACGAAACAGCGAGACAGTATCTTGTTGAGCATGGTATTCCTGATGAGGAGATTCCTAGATATGAAACATATGACGACTTACTAACTAAAACAGTTGGAGGAAGTGCACGGGACACGCTTGAACGCACCGTTAGGCTACTCTATGAGGCGAGCCCTCATCATCTCGATGGGATGGATTTCGATAAACTTCATGACATGTTAAACCCAGTACAAGATAGGATTGCTAAGGAATATATCAAAGCCTACGAAGGACTATCTGATTTCCTACACGGATTAGGCGAAGCGGGCATTGCACTAGCTATATTTACTAGCGGAACACCTCATCACATAGTTCGCAACTTCGGCATTGCACTGCCTGAACTTGGAATGCAAGATGCACATACCGATAAATCAAAGAGCGATAAAGAAAAACTCCGAGAGTTTGAGGTACGACTTGCCAGTGTATTTGGAATTCCTAAATTTACAGTGATAACGGCCGATGACACCAAAAAACATAAACCCGAGCCTGACAGCTTGAATCTCGCAATGAGTAGACTTGGTGTTGATAAGTCGCAAGTCGCTGTCCTCGGCGACCATAAAGTGGATATGCAGACGGCAATAAATGCTGGAGTGGAAAATAGAATAGGTATAACGCATGGATTCGATGACGAAGAAACGCTCAAATCTCACGGAGCAACACATATTGCAAATTCTCTTTCCGACGTGAGTGATTACCTTAAAGACTAGATAAAGTTAGAGACCCTATTTGGGTTCAAACAAAAACACCGATTTTTTCGGTGTTTTATAGAGGTAAATCTTCTTTGAAAACTTGGTGCCACATAACAGACGTATTTCAAACCACTAGACTGGCTAATATTGATACCTATAGGCTGAAAGAGGTGGTTAAGCTATTCAATCTCAATGATAATTTGATTAATAATGCCACCGTAAGATTCATGGAGTAATTGCACCTACGGCTTTCTTTCTGATTCATCTATCGACTTTTGCTGTTCAAGTGAAATCATTCTCCATTTCCCTTTTTGAACATACATTTTTTTCTTTAGGAATACCTGCTGAACATCATCAATCGTCGGCGGTGCAATACCGTCCTCTATGTCCACAGCTGTATCATATTGATTGGTCAAGTCTTTGACAAACTTTTTATCATCCGAACTATTTCGAGGCCTAAACCTATCCTCTTGCTCATCCGCAGAAATTTTACGCCAGTCATCCCGCATTGATTTATCCCATACCTCAGTAATTGCGTTATGCATGTGTGCGGGAGGATAACCGGCAATTCGCATAACACCCAAGGCTTTAACCTCTTCGGGTAAGGCACTAAAATAGTCATCCATTTCTTTTAGTGCAACTTTCATATCAGCTGCTGACACAAAAGATTGACGCTCATTGAGAAATAGTGGAACGGTTTGTGCATGAACCTTGTCACCCGATACGAATACCTGGCAGAATGGCAAATAGTATAAATATGCCATATCCACACTATTGCTAGTCCGCTGAGAGATAAAATTCCTCTCAGTAGCGTGAAGATACAGCAAGTCCACCTTAAAGACGTGCGCTGTATACGGAGCAAACTTAATTAGACTTGGTTCGCCCTCACGTTGCCATCTTATAAGTATTTGCTTTTGCGATTTTTCTGGCACCCCCACTATTGTTAGTGCAAGCTTAATAACATGTGAATCACTGCTTTCGCAGAACCTATCAATCTCGGTTTTTAATTCCGAGATATTCGAGATTTCAGCAGTTGTAGGAAATATATACCTAACTTCGTTCATCCTCTCGGTATTATCCTGCCTACTGAGTTCGTTTCTCCATTTTTTTGCAATATTTCTTTCGATTTCTTGAAATTCACCATTATGCCAACGTGCTAAGGCGGCCGCTTCAGGGAACTCGTCAAAATGAATACTGTAAGTACCATCGGAATTCTTTTTGGGCTTAGCGCCTTCTAAAACGGGTCTTCCATATCCATCCATTCCCGTTGATATCCCCGTCATGAGTTCTGACTCTATAAGCCGTTTATGGTGTACATTCGGCACAGCGTCGTCTGGAACCTTAAACGATAGCATACCTACAAATTCTTCAGGTGTTTTGCCCCCTTTAATTGACTTCTCTAGGTCGGCCAAGGTTTCCACATACAAGAGCGGAGTAACGTTACCAAGAGTAAATGCGCCAAGCCAAACAGATTCATCCATACTAAATGATTGAAGTGCTGACTTATCGAATATTGTTACAGGCCCCATTCATATTCTCCTTGCTTAAATTATAGTGCACGAACAACCAGAAGATGATGGTTTGATATACCCTAATGGCAGCTGCCTATTTAACTAAGTCGGTCAAGAGAGCAATTACTTTTTCATGGAATTGTGGTTTTTATGCCAAGATTGCTTCGCCATCTGAGATAATTCTTGGATATCCTTCCGGTTAATTACTGCAATGATGGCGACAAATAGAATAACAACGCCAATGGAGCCCCAGACATTACCCGCACT
>CALEKV010000131.1 GCA_937902525.1 uncultured Candidatus Saccharibacteria bacterium
GCTGCACCATAGCTTTCTATAGCACTACAGGTACCTATACCGAGCTGCCCAGCATTATTTATGCCAGCACACCAACCTCCTGGCGCAAATTGACTGCGTATGCCACAGGCGCTCTCCCCGAGTGTAATCATACCATCCCATGGCTGCACGCCAACATCTGGGGTGAACTTTTGCGCATCGCCACCATTGCACGTAAACAGTTGTATTGAATTTGTATCGTAGGGATCTGCATAAGGCAGGTCAATGCAGTAACTACTATCTATAGCCGAATGATAAGTGCCATCACCCTGTGATACCCACCTTTGCGAATCAGTACCGTTGCACTGCCATAGCTGCAGAGGTTTCCAGTCACCCACAATGCCGTTAGGTAAATCTATGCATTTATTCACAGCCGGGTTCCACAACGCCTGCGTGCCTTTGGTATAAAACCACTCCTGTGCATCACTACCCGCACTGCATGAATACAACTGGATTTTATTGCCATTACTAGAACTGCCGCCGCGATTGTCTATACAATATGATTTATTAGCCGTATACCTTATTAGTCCGCCAGTTATGGAGTCTTCTCCAAACAAATCCGGCGGTGCATCGCCAGTAATATTACCGTTGCCAGCCATACCAGTCCCTCTCTCACCGCTCATCCATATTGTGCCATCATCCGCCAAGACCAGCAGAGTTGATGGGCTTTGGTGATAAGCGGGCGCTACATCTACCACCTTGCGGGTTACCGTGCCCATACTTGGCAAACGATACTTTATTGGTGTATACACTTCGTCTAATGCGCTTGTAGAGTCAATCTGGCTAGAATAGTTGGCGCCGCCACAATACAAATCGTTATTGCTAGCGATCACGCAGGTATGCGCATTCTGCGAATACATTTTTTTTGCAGTCAGAGCTCCAGGTAAAATAAACTTTTTATACTGACCCGTAAATGGCACGTCACCAGTTGTACCAATGCCAAGACGCCCGTAGTCGTCATCCCCAGCACAATACACTTGCGTAGAACTTGCGTCTAACCCAGACATGACACATACGTTATCTGAGCCCCAGCCATTCACAACGATATCATATGCATTATAATCGGTACCCCCATCGTATGCGATTTTAGTCCAACTACTCGAGAACACGCTACCACGGCAATACGCTTTCTGGTTATCACCAATAATACAAAGGTAAGAAGCTCCCTGTCCGGAAGTGACGATTTTTTTAACGCTTGCAACGC
Source organism: uncultured Candidatus Saccharibacteria bacterium (assembly GCA_937902525.1). Lineage (GTDB taxonomy): Bacteria > Patescibacteriota > Saccharimonadia > Saccharimonadales > Saccharimonadaceae > Saccharimonas. The sequence continues at coordinate 1,223 of CALEKV010000131.1, forward strand.
CGGCGGGAAGGTCCATCTTCACTGGAGTAGTCACCTTAGGTGAACCAGTGGAGTTAATCTGATTCTTGGTATTATCTCCAAAACCATACAACTGATTATCCACCGTCGCCACTAATGCAATATGCTCGTCAGCAGCCCACCCCGCGCCACCGGAAACCCTAGGGGCCGCCGACATAACACTGTTGTAGTTTACAGCCGTATTTAGCGTTTTCCAAACCACGTTCGGACTGGATGTCTTAGTCAGATTAATTTTAGCATCGACTGTATAATTAAGCTTTCCATACTGGCCAGTGGTGGGCGTGGTAATGCTATAAGTCGTTTTTATATTACCATCTTTTAGTACATAGCACTCAGGATTGGACGGAACAGAAGCAGAGCAATCCAACCCAGCTACTGGGTTACCGCTACAGTCAGACCATGGCGTGAGCGGCTTTACCGTACTCCACATTGCTGTACCATCTTGCACCACGCACGCATTAGCTTTTGCCACCCCGGCTTCAGCCGCTTCACGCGTTATCTGCGCCTGATACTGTTCGTCCAGCGCCACGCGCGTACTACCCGCCGCTGAAAGCCCGGCGCTTAAAACTGTCAATACAATCAATGCCGAAAGCACAACTGTTGGCAGTGCAAACCCCGATTCGCCCCTATGAATGTCCATACTAAATATTTTAGCATGAGGGGATTGAATTACCATAGCGTTTTGTGCTATATTTGAGACACTATATATGGAGGTAGTATGTCAAAAACAGACGACTCAGCAGCAAAAGTAACCGTGTACAGCACACCCTGGTGCGCGTTTTGCAAAACCGAAAAACAATACCTGGAGCATTTGGGCGTTGACTTTGTTAGCAAAGATATCGAAGAACAACCAGAGGCCAAAGCCGAGCTTGAAGCAAAACTTGGCGGCACCTTTACCGGAGTACCGGTGACAGATATCTGCGGTGAAATCGTAACTGGTTTTGACCGCAAAAAAATTGACGAGCTGCTAAAGCAAAACGGCCTGGTTGCCGTTTAGACACTAGCCGCCAATCTGCACAATTTGCCCGCCAAGTTTTTCGCGGAAATAATTATCATGGCTCACGTATAGTGTGGCACCACTGTATTTTGTGAGTGCAGTTTCCAATTCTTCAATACTCGGCAAGTCCAAATGGTTGGTCGGCTCGTCTAAAATTAGCAACTGCGGGTCGTTCGCCAACATGCTAATAAGCTGGAGCCGCGCTTTTTGCCCACCGCTTAAGCGGGCAAGGGGAATCTGGCCATCGTTTTCGGTAAACAAATAGTCTGCCATTAATTGGCGAATTTTAGTGGTACTAATCGCCAGATTTTTATCCATGTACATTCTTTCAATCGCACCAGCAAGCGGCAGCTCAAGGTATTTACCTCCAATCTCTTGCTCATACACGCCCACTCGTACATTTGGGTCTAGCGTCATTGAACCGGAATATTGCGTCAGTGACGAATCTTGCAGCAGTGCCTTAATCAACGTGCTTTTACCAGCACCATTGCGCCCGCGTAGCTCCACAGCCTCACCCTCGCGCAGGTCAATATTCACGCCCTCAAACAAAATCTTTTCACCATATCCAAGCGCCACATCGGTTGCGCGCACCAGCACGTGCTTGCTGCGCGACTCATTGCTTTTTACACTCAACCGGATATTTTTTGCCTTAAACTTTTGGTATTGATTTGCCACTTTGTAATTCAAGTTCTCGGCACTTTCTTTGTCTATCCAAAAAGTCGGCTTTTCCGCTTTTTCCAGCTCCGCCAGTTCCTCGCGGGCCATGCCCTCAAGCCGCTTAAAGCGCTGGATCGTACCAGGGTTACGTGATTTTTCCTTTAGCCGCTGGTA
>CALEKV010000132.1 GCA_937902525.1 uncultured Candidatus Saccharibacteria bacterium
TAACAGCCACGGTTGGCGATACAGCTTGCGTCATCTGCTCAGCACCTTTATCATTGCTGCATGCGCTCATGCAGAGTAGTAAAACGCAAAATGTTAAAATAAGGTACGTTTTTTGTTTTTGCATTGTATTTCTCATGATATTATTCCTCTAGTTTATTTGCTTGATCTAACGCAATCCTCTGATCGTGTTATCTGTTTACCCTCATTGTTCAGAAGCGCGTACGCTACTCTCCTGATTAAGTGATTTTGATTATTATCGGATAGTCCTTCAGCAATATTCCGTCAAGAATCGTGCCCCCACTACTCGCATTAATCGTTAGCGGCTGCTTAAAAGATGTAAATGGATCCCATGCTTCCGCAGTGGTCGCTTGCATCCCATTGACTGTTATTCGACAAAACGTATCCGCAGACACAACTTCAGCTTCGCCATCGTTCCAAATGGCGATATATCTATTCCCTTTTTCATCGATAAAAGTATATTGCCTTATCAGGTCGCTCTGTGCTTCAACCGTTATGGTTAGCGGCTTCGTCACCCATCCATCCATCAAATATGCCAGATTGCGAATCATATGACCCTCAACGGGTCGACCATATGCATCTGTTCCAGATGTCCCAATAGATATATCCATTCCACGGTTGATTACAATCATACGCCCGATATATTTAGCCGCAACTTCCGGCTCATATGGATGATACGGGCCGTTTTCAGGCTGAAGTACATTCAGGCTGTAAACCGAGCGGTAATTCAATTCGTCAGCGACATACTCACCGCGGAAACCATGTTCTTCAGCGAGTGCCTTAATCTCATTCCACATTTCAACGTAACCATAATAGTATTCACTTCGAAAACTTGGTGACGCGTCATTATTTACAGTGTGAACCTCAAGTATATCCGCAAGAGCAATAGCATTCGAGGTGAGAAGCTTAGTAGAATATTCATGACCACCTTCATCTAAATAATCGCATGTACCAGCATATGCGATTTTTGCTTCAGGATCAGCATGTCGAATGATTGGTATGGCACGTTCTGCCATATTTATATAATCTTCTGCCTCGATATATTGATAAAAATCATAATTTGCATTTGGTTCATTCCAAAGAGAGTAAATATCAATCAGCCCTTTTAATTGCGTGACTATCCTTTCCACATAGGCTAAATAACGCTCCACCTCAGCATCATCGTGCAAACGATGAGGGCTAATTTCTCCACCGTTAAGTCTATAACTCATGTCCCAAAAAGAAAGATGGAATTTTGTTTCAATACCAAGTTCGTCCAGATATTGAAACACCCGTATATAGTCTTCCGGAATACTCTCCTCAATAAAAGCATAAGATAAGTCAACCGCTGGACCATCAATCGCGTTTGTCGTGAATCGTACACTAGTAAACCCATCTTGCTTCAACCGATCCGCCCAACTCAGCCAAGATTCCGCTGGCGAAGAGATGCAAAAACTCACGAGTGTATTGATGCGCGTATCCTTAAGTTCGGTAGCCGGTTTCAACGTTAGGAATGAAAGCGAGGCGTCATTGCCTTGTTGCAGCGTTGCAATCTGCTTGTCCGCTATCGTGATAACCAGCGTATCCTCATTTGTGCTGTATGTCATG
>CALEKV010000133.1 GCA_937902525.1 uncultured Candidatus Saccharibacteria bacterium
GACCACCGAGATCTACACTCTTTCCCTACACGACGCTCTTCCGATCTCAGAAGTAGGGGGCTTCAGAGGGCGGATTACTTTTTGAGTGAAACTTGTCTGCGTACATGACGAGCTGCTCTTCAATTGTCCTCGCAGTGTAATCGGCTACAGGAATAGGTAGTTTCTGATCTAGGACGTCCTTCTTGGTTAGACCTACTCCAGTATGGTGAGACGCGAACCTCCAAATAGTCTCTGAGAACCCTTCGCTTTTCAGGATATCTTCACCAATTGTCCCATGTCGTACCCCTTGGACGAATTTACCATCTTCAAGCACTTCATAAGCTCCGATGTCGTGCAACAAGCAGCCGACATGCACAAGGTTTCGATCAATATCTTTAATAGGGTTTTCTTCGAGCAGTTGCATAGCGATAGCTTCGATAATCTGACAATGGGTATAGATTAGCGTCAGATCTGCATCGGTTTTAGCATACTTTTGATGGAGATTCTTGATTTGTTGATCTGTAGGAAGCATATAGATTAACTATAGCACTATACAGACCGAAAATTAAGAAATTATTACTAAAAACTCCCCCTAATTGCAGAAGTGCTTAGACATTTACTTTACGCGCTGCGCTGTGTCGAACCAGCCGAATGTTTTGCTAAGGCAAAACTCATTCGGGGGTGCAGACCCGACCACAAGACTATGAAAAAAGACCGAACAAAAGTCCGGTCATTTTTCATGGCTGGGACGGAGGGTGAAGTTGCGAACACCTCCACCCCAGTTTTTGCTATAACTGACAAGACTTTGCAGGCTGTTGAGAAGCTGGTCGATAGCTTGGAAAAACTCGGTATCAAGTATGTCGATGGCAAGCTAGTCTACGACGAAGAGGAGGCTGGCTATGAGTATCTTCAATAATGCCGGTGACATCAAGATGTTTGACGAACAATCCTTTTACCGTGCATTCGAGAAAGACCTTTACCTTGCCCGAAGAAGTGTCATCATCGAAAGCCCATTTATTACTCTAAGGCGGATTAACGAACTGCTGCCAGTACTCACTAAACTAAGACGCAAAGGAGTGGCCGTTACTATAAATACAAGAAACCCGATTGAACACGATGCAGAATATGAAACACAAGCACTAATAGCAATTGAACAGCTTCAAGGGCTAGGTGTGAAAGTCCTATACACCGTTAAACACCATCGCAAGCTGGCGATTATCGATGCTGGAATTGCCTGGAATGGTAGCTTGAACATTCTTTCACAACACGGTAGCTGTGAAATTATGTGGCGTGTGGCGTCAGAAGATATAGCAGACCAGCTTTTAGGATTCATTGGTCTTATCGCATCGCAAGGACGCACAGGAGCACTGGAAAGACGAGATGATATTATTGTCTAGATTCTTGCAGCCCCCATCGCTTCACAGGTCATTGCTAGTAGCCTCTACATAAAAAGTATTGACACAATCAAGTAGTATGCTTAACATAGAACTATGACAGGACAAACATCTTCTGTGCCCAGCGATGAATATGCAAAACAAATTGCCACGCAAATGCGTAAGGGTTTTCTTGCGTATTGTGTGCTTAAGATTTGCAGCGAAGCAGTATATACGAGTGACGTCATAGAACGACTTCGCAAAGCAGAGCTCGTTGTCGTCGAAGGGACAATTTATCCATTACTAAGCAAGCTCCAAAAAGATGGGTTGCTTGAACATGAATGGCGAGAGAGCAAACACGGCGCTCCGCGTAAGTACTATAATACTACCAATTATGGCAAGGATGTACTAAATAAAGTTACTGGCAATATCGCCGCATTAAATAACACGTTAAATAAACTCTAAGAGGAGTAATTGTATGAAAGAAATAACCAGAATCCATATAGCTAAAACACCCTATGACATAGAAGTTACGGCCAAGAAGGAACTTGAGAAATATACCACTAAACTTGAGCTCTATGCCGATGATCCGAACTTGCTAGAGGACATTGAAATTCGACTGACGGAGATTCTCTCCTCTCGCGGCACTGAGAAAGATGGCGTAATCACCGAAGATGACGTCAAGTCCATTCGTGAACAGCTTGGTGATCCAAAAGACTTTATCGGAGATGGTGATCTGGCGGTTGGTCCTGATACGTTCGAAGATGACAATAAACCACCACATCGTTTGTATCGCGATAAAGACTCGGCAGTCTTAGGCGGTGTACTCAGCGGTATTGCTAAGTACTTTGATGTCAACCCAACGTGGACACGCTTGGCATTTATCATTATGTGTTTTGTTTCTTGGGGGCTAATCATCATTGCCTACGTAGTGCTCTGGATCGTAGTGCCAGTTGCTAGAACAGCTGCAGAGAAGCTCCAGCTAGCAGGCAAACCGGTGACCCTCGCATCGATTAAAGAACTTAGCGAACAAGCCGAGACTCCAAATAATAATCAACGAATCATGCAAAACATTGTCACTAGTATGGCTGGTGCTTTTGCTGTAATTAGCGCGTTCGGCGTACTGCTAGTCACGCTTTGGATCAATGGCATGCTTTGGTTGAATGACAATGAAAATTTGGGTATTCATGAATCCTTGTCTGTCCAATCAACGGCTGGCCTCATATCTATAATTCTATTTACAATAGCCGGAATACTCCTCACCCTGCTACTGTCCGTCATATCGTACGCTATTTTTAAGAAGACCTGGACAAAAAAGCTGTCTGTCTCAGTTATTTCAATTGTGATTGCTGGCATGGTCAGTTTCGGTGGAGGAATCGGTACTTTCATACTCGGCAAGCAGTTGGATATGACATCGGCGCATGACTCGCGTAGTACCGAGAAAGTTGCGCTGTCTGAAGATTTTAGCAGTATCAAAGAGCTTACAGTCGATGTCGGAACATTCGACATAGGTTGGGGCGACATGTCTGATGTTTATACCGAGTACATTGTCAGCGACACTCCTCGTTATGAAATATCGGCAATATCTGGCACGATAACACCTAGCATCGAAGTTGAAGGCGATAAAGCGGTTCTAACAATGACCGGCAAGGATGATCGTCGTAACCGCTATATTCAGCCAACACTTACCATATACGGGCCTGCTCTTAATAATGTGACGGTCAAAAGCGGTTCGGTGCACTATTACAATAAAGACAAGCAAGACACTCTTGCTATCATCACTGAGAGTAGCGATAAGCGAACTAGCAACAACTACCAGACGTCGGTTGGCGGAAGCTTTGAGGCTACTGGTCAATACGGTACCATCAGCCTGACAACCAGGTTCGCTTCCGGCGTTACACTTAACCGTGCCACTGTCGAGAACTTGAAGGCAGACATACATGGCGGTTATGTCTCCGCAGGTGTGGTGCGAAGCCTTACAGTTAATCAGGTTGACGTTTGCCCAGCGAATAATTATTCAGATCAGAACAGAATAGTCGTTCAGGGTGTTACGACTGGCAAACTAACTTACAATGGTTTGGAACAGGATGCGAAAACTATAGATAATAACTGTGGTGTGCTGATTATCGGTGGCGAAAGCGAATATGATGCAAATCAGGAGCGCGATTGACCAAGTGAATATCGGATATTCTTCATAAAGGCGAGCCGAACACTGTATGAAGCTGGTCACGCATGGCGCATAATTCAATGTCTTAATCGGAGTGAACCATATATCCAGTGCCTATTCTCGTATAGGGAGCGGAAAGCTTGTTATGGATTGGTTTAGTTGCTCAGGGTCTTTGGGGCGGAGGGTGAAGTTACGTACACTTCCACCCCTGTATTTGTCATAACTGACGAGACTTTGCAGGCTGTTGAGAGGCTGGTCGATAGCTTGAAAAACTCGGCATCAAGTATGTAGATAGCGAGCTAGTCTATGACGAAGAGGAGGCTGGTTACGAGTATCTTTTTTGAAATTAGACCAGCTATACTTCTGTGCTCAACAGCCAATCCACGACGTTTACCTTTTTGATGCCTAGAAATTCCTCGTTTATTAAGTCGGTCGTCAAAATATATTTGGGATAATTATCGCTAATCTTTTTAAATGGGGCAAGTTCTCGCTCAAGGGTTTTTTCGTTGTCGTTAATTTGATAAGCCACCTGATAGTATACGCGCTCGCCCCCTGGTTTCTGGACAATGAAATCGACTTCGCTGTCATCTGCTTTGCCGACCCATACCTCACCTTCGTTTCGACGTAATAGTTCTAGATACACGACATTCTCTAGTCGATGGCCGATATCTGATACCTGTGAGCTACCGAGCATTATTTCTCGCAAACCTAAGTCGACTACGTAGTATTTATCGTTAGTAGTGAGTAATTTTTTACCCTTTACGTCATATCGGCTAACTGGATAAATTAGGTAGCTTTTCGTCAAATATTCTAGGTATCGGATGACGGTCGCATGATACGTTTTGTTATCCTGATTAGTCAGAGCTTTCGCGATGCTGGTAGCGGATAGAGGGCTTCCTATACTATCGAAAACAAATTTCACGACTCTCGAGAAGTCATCCTTGTCTCTAATCTCGTACCTGTTTGATATATCATTGTTGACGATGGTTTCATATAAATCTTTCAGGTAAATATTAGAGAGGGCTGGGTTTGTGTTGGATAAGGTAACCGCTTCGGGGAAAGCGCTTGAAGATAAATACTGCGCTAGCAACCTGTCGTTGCTCTGGCTATCTGGCATTGCTAGCCGGTATTCGGCGAATGAGAATGGCAAAATGTGAAGAGAGATATACCTCCCTGTCAAAAGTGTTGCTAGCTCACTTGACAGTAAAAACGCATTTGACCCAGTCATATAGATGTCAACATTATCTTTCACGAATAAAGAGTCAATGACACGCTCAAATTTATCTACCATCTGAATCTCATCGAGAAACAGATAGTTCATTCGACCATCGACCAACTTTGACTCGATGTCATTGTGTAGAGCAAGCCAGTCTGTTAAGTCGACATTGATGGCTTCTTCGAAATTGATTGACTGAATTTGGCGCTCGGCGACACCAGACTCAATAAGCTCATTACGAAATGACTGAAGCAAGGTTGATTTACCTGAACGTCGAATTCCTGTGATAACTTTTATCACATGTTGATCTTTAAGTTGTCGTAGTGTTTGTAGATACTGCTGTCGTTTTATCATGAAACTACTATAATCGAAAAATGTCACAAATACAACTTTTCGACTATAGCTACTTGGATTCTGTTGTATTAGACGCATAAAGCATGTGCTACGTATGCTGAGGTTCGTGCGACGCGGACTATTAACCTAATCGTGACTATAATCTGTAAACTTCATAGTAAATTTCTTAAGGTCTAAGTGAATGTTCTAGAAAAATAATCTTGGGGGAGCTGGATATAACACAGTCAGAATAGTTAGATGCGGCTTAAGGGATTCGAACCCCAAGCAACAGAGGTAGTGAAACCAGGTAAACAAAAAATGCACAATTATGTGCATTTTTCACCTCTGTTACTAAACATGGCTGGGACGGAGGGTGAAGTTGCGAACACCTCCACCCCAGTTTTTGCTATAACTGACAAGACTTTGCAGGCTGTTGAGAAGCTGGTCGATAGCTTGGAAAAACTCGGTATCAAGTATGTCGATGGCAAGCTAGTCTACGACGAAGAGGAGGCTGGCTATGAGTATCTTCAATAATGCCGGTGACATCAAGATGTTTGACGAACAATCCTTTTACCGTGCATTCGAGAAAGACCTTTACCTTGCCCGAAGAAGTGTCATCATCGAAAGCCCATTTATTACTCTAAGGCGGATTAACGAACTGCTGCCAGTACTCACTAAACTAAGACGCAAAGGAGTGGCCGTTACTATAAATACAAGAAACCCGATTGAACACGATGCAGAATATGAAACACAAGCACTAATAGCAATTGAACAGCTTCAAGGGCTAGGTGTGAAAGTCCTATACACCGTTAAACACCATCGCAAGCTGGCGATTATCGATGGTGGAATTGCATGGAATGGTAGCTTGAATATTCTGTCGCAGCATGACAGCTGTGAAATTATGTGGCGTGTTGCGTCAGAAGGTATAGCAGACCAGCTTTTAGGATTTATCAAATTAACGAAGTATACTGGGAGATAATATGAATAACGACTTGCCTAAAGACTATGAGATTAACGAAGCGGATATCGATAAGATGCTCAATCATCTGAAGCTTGCCCGTCCTGAAGATACAATCACGCCAGAGATGGCTATTGATAAGCTAGAAGAAATGTACGAAAATTTTCATAACCTCGCCCACACAAATCCAGAGTTACTGGAAAAGTGGTATAGCGTAATAAAAACTTCCGACGATTAAGACGGGATTAGATCGGACAGTTTTGTCTTGAGTGCCTTGGCGATACCGCTTAGTAAAGTATAAGAAGGATTCACCTCGCCACGCTCAATCTGCGCATAGTAATTCGGGCCAGTGCCGGCCTTTTTTGCGACAACGGCTTGTGTCAGCGAACGCTCAAGACGAATCGCTTTGATTTTATTGCCGAGTTGCTTGAGTTCTGTTTCGCTCATATCTGTTATTATATCACTTCATGCTTTTGTCATCTTCAGGGTTTTTAGCTCTTGCTGCGGTCTTGGGATTTGTTGCCTGCCGTTTAACCGGCTTGGCTGTGTTGGTCTTTTTGCTATTAGTTGGCGCTGGGGGTGTATTCTTGAAAGGCTCTTCGGGAAGCGGATCGTTGCCGTAGGTGGCGCGCGACAAACGCTTGACCTCGTCGGCGGTCGACTCATCACCATCGCTTGACAGTACAATAGTTTGGCCAGAAAGGGGCTCTTGCGATTTAGTTGACGCGAACCTGGCGTAGAAATTGAATGGCGGCTGATTGGAGATCTCACCCTCTTCAATGTAAGGTGCAAACAGCGGTAATAGTAGTTTTTCATCAGATGGGTTACCAGTTCTAAAGCAAATCACCGTGCCGACATTGGCGAGAATAATCTGAACCATTTGCTGATCTTTTTGCTGTGAAGTCGACTGTTCGGCCATCATCAGATAAAGCCGATATTTCCTTGATTCACTTAGCATCTGCACAAATGATTGCGTGGCGAAGTTTTGAAATTCGTCGACGTATAAGTAAAACGGTCGACGGTTTGCTTGCTTCATACGCGCCCGTCTTAGACTGGCGAGCTGCAGCTTGGCGAGGACAGTGATACCAAACAGTTCTGAGGTATCTTCGCCGATTAAGCCTTTTGAAAAGTTACAGATCAATATCTTACCCTCATCAAGAATCTCGTCGAAGTCGATAGTAGATTTTGGTTGTTCGAGAACCCGTTTTGCACTTGCAGAGAAAAGAAATCGGCCAATTTTTGCGGTTATTCCGGCCGCCATTTTAACTTTCTGCATCTCACCAGCTTTACCCATCTCGTGCTTCCAGAAGTTAACGAGGTTCTTATCCTTAAGTTTGGCGATTATTCCCGATCGGTAAGTCGGGTCGTTTAGTAAGTCAAAGATGGTAAATATGGTCGCATCTTTAATCGTGAGTGCTGTTTGAACCGCATTACGCAGAACATACTCTATACGGTGTCCGCCGGTGTCTTCTTCTGAGAATACTTTTCTGAAGACAGATATGATGGATTCGGTAACGGCGTCTTTTTCGCGTAATAGGTCATCGTCCGACAACCCTTCGGGTAGCTCCAAAAGGTTCATTCCAATTGGTCTCGTGATATCGTCAGGGTTGAAGTAGATAACATCTTTCATGCGCTCTTTTGGCATATGCCTAAAGAGTGTCTCTGCCATATCGCCGTGAGGGTCAACAATCGCAACGCCCTTGCCGTTTTCGATATCTTGCAAGATAGAATATTGGAGCAAAGTGGTTTTTCCGTTTCCGGTGCCTCCGATAATAAACACGTGACGCTCGCGCTCTTGCTCCGTAAGACCGATAGGTGTGACGATGCCATGATGATTGTTTTCTCCAAGAACAACATCTAGATGGTGGTTTTGTTTTAGTGAAATTGGAGCGGGGAGAGTACGACTAAGCGACGTGACAAGATTGTCGGTTTGACTGATGCTGCTTGGCGGAAAATGGAATAAACTCGCCAGTTCTGTCGATGCCAAAATGGTCGATGACCGACGCAATAATGACGGTAGGCGTTTATCAGCAATCTTAAGTCGATGAGAACTAATGAATGGCAAAGAAAGCTTAGCCTTCAGGGATTGATATGGCGGCACACTGTAGCCATCGAGGGCAGATTTAAAAGTTGCAATATGTTCAGCCGCATCGGGGCTAGTAACCAGGATTCGTAGATTGACTCGAAATAGTGGATGAGTCACTTTTCGGTGCATTGTTTCCATCAGCTCGAGTTCAAAGGCGCTCAAAGTTCGAGCGGGCCGATCGGATTTCGTGACGTGTGCTTGTTGCTGGGCGTAACGTGCTTTCGATGCGCTCATATTTTTGTAGCCATAGGTTGTGCCCATATAGACTTCGCTCGTCATATCTACCGCCCCCATCGCCGCCTTGCCAAAGAGGTTACCTACCCGACCTAGTATCGAGAACTGCTTACTCCCCACTTGCTGCAAGATATTTTCGTTACCGAGTATGCGATGTGACAAAATAGCAGCTTCACGCAGTTTGACAGGTACAGCGACAAGCTGTAGGGTAATTTCCTCGTCATCAACTAGTTTCGTCATCGCTCCTGTCAGATACGATAACGGGTCGTGCTGTTCAATAACCGATGTTAACGTCAGCGGGAGTACGTAGTGACCAGTTTCTTTAAACTCGATTACGCGATCTGCCCGACCGGGTTGATGATCAATTTTCTTAACTTTCGAATTTGGTACATACGAAGCAATAACCTTTTCGAAGAAGCTCGCCTGTGCGCTCTCTACTTGGACGAGGAATCGTATGCCACCCCTTCGGGTTGATACGATTTCAAAGCTACTAACTGGCGCTCGACCCAGTAGTTTATCCCGAAACTTACGAGCACTACGCAGGCCATGGATAACAGAAAACAATTGCTCCGTTGCTTCAGGTGTTTTTGCTATAGTGGCTGGTGGTGTAATCTCCAGCCATACCGTATCTCGTTGTAGCAAATGTCGGCGCCATAGGAGAGCGTGAATAATGACTATGACGAACCACGCAGCAAGCGCTAAAACTAGGGCGGTGACAACTAATTGCCAGTTGGCAACGATGAATTCGAGATAGGCTGTGGGATCCATATTGGCGCTCCTTTCTTGTCGTGGATAAACGTGTAGTAAGCGGCTGACTCTTTTGTGAAGGTACGTTGCGATACAACGTTCAAGCCTTGCGCATTCATTTCAGAGATTGTCCATTCGCCCGTAAGTGGATCAACTTTTATGACGTAGGCGACATGCCCCCATGTGCCTTCGTCCGTCTGGAAAACCGCACCAACAGCCGGTGTGTGGTTTACGACGTAGTCCTCACTGCGCGCCGAATCATCCCAGGTATTAGCGTTGCCCCACCATTTACCTACCGGGTTACCGGCCCATACCCTCATGGCGTACGCCCAGTAGGTGCAGTTACCCCATACGTAGGTATTATCTTGCACCATGGTTCCCATGTAGAACCCTTTCGATTCAGCAGCTTTCGCGTTTGGCGAACTTGCCAAAAAACTGAGCGCACTCGTCCCCAACGACATTACGGCCATAAACGGTAACGAGAGCATAACAACAAGCGTTGCTAGTACGACAGTTAGTAGTTTTTTGCCACTATACGTCGCTGCACTAAAGCCGACTACGCCGGGGTTCACGAATATAGTTCCGCCGGATTAGTCGTGATGAGCGGGTGTTCTTTTTCTGATGCGACAACTTTGACGGCAACATGGTTTTGGTCGGCTATGATGAGTGCGTCACCACGCTCACAGGTCAGTAGGAAGCCCTGTTCGTACTCACTCAAGTTGAACTCTGAAACCACGTTTTTTATAGTCGTGGTGTCTTGTCGCATAAGGATACGGAGCGCACTTTGGGAAGCGATCGCTCGGCCGTAGTCGCTACGCAAAAAGTCATTGGCTTGCTGGGAGATGATAGATACGCCGAGGTAATACTTACGAGCCCGACGGACGAGTCCGGCAACAAAGCGGGCGGATTCTTCATGCTCAAGTAGCATCCAACCCTCATCGATGATTAGCAGGCGCTTTTCTGGCTTAGCCATCACCTGATTTTTCACGAAGTTACTGATGATGAGCATCATAATCTGCCGCAGGCTTTCTGGCAGGTCTTTGATGTCAAAGATAACGAGTCGGTTATCTAGCTTAATATTCGTCTGGGCATTAAACACATCGGCAAGTGAACCGGAAATATACTTTTCCAGCCGTTCGCACAGCTTTAGCTGTCCTAGCGTTTGCAGTTCGGCGTAGAGGTCTTCAAGTAGCGGTTGTTGGCTCTTAGCCTTTTTGTATATATTCAGGATTGCTTTATCTACGGCTGCTTTCTCGCGCGATGATAGCCCTTCAGCCATTAGACCGATTACTTCAGTCAGGTCTTGGGCATGTTCTGACAGATCACTGATCTTATGGAAGGTTGTCGCGAGGTCAAACGGATTGATCTTCTGCTTGCTCTTAGCGGATAGCTTAATGTACGTGCCATTAACCGATTCAGTTAAGCGCTTGTACTCCCGCTCTGGGTCGATTACGATTACTTTCGTACCCTGCATGAGCTGCCGAAGAATTTCAACTTTTGTGGTGTAGCTTTTACCCGAACCGGACTGAGCAAACACAATACTGTTGGCGTTATGCAGACTAAAGCGATCTAGGATAACCAGTGAGTTATTGGATTTGTTGACACCGTACAGTATGCCGGATTCTTGGACTAACTCAGATGACATGAATGGAAATGTCAGTGCCGCCGATGAACTATCCAAGTTACGCTTTTGCCCTAACTGATCTTCACCACGCGGCAGGATTGATTGCAGCGCCTCAAGCTGTTGGTAGCGCGCAACCTTTGAGTAGAATAAACGGGCGGAGAGCGTTGCTTCAAGTAGCTTAGTTGTTTTGTTAAGTTCCTCAAGCGTTTCTGCACGCACACAGACATAAATTGACATCTGAAATAGCTTTTCTTGCCCACGTTGAATCTTATCTCGCAGATCGATGGCAGACTCAAGCGGATCAGTAATCTCTGAGCCAACAATCTTACCGGCACGCATCATGGCGCGTTTGGTTGATTCAAGCTCGGTAATTTTGCGGTGGAGCTTAGGCAGTGCCGATAAGGCACTCACCTCATGCAAGTGGTAGCTAATATCCGTATCATGATTGAAATTAATCAGACTATCCATCCAGCCAGAGTTGGCTACAAACGGATACCCAGAAATATAGAGTGTACGCATATAGATACCATCAATGCATAGGTGGTCGACGTTCTCTTCTAGTCCTGCATATGATAGCGCGTCAATGGCGTCTTGCTCGCCAAACGTCAGGTTCAATTCTTTTTGCTTATCGATTCGAGCTTGTTGGTGCTTTTTGATTGGTGTCAGTAGCGGCTCGAGTAATTTATCGCGCATTGCCGTCTCCTCTCTCGACTAAGGCAGTATGAATCAGCTGGAGGGCTTGTTCAGTTAGTGGCTGTATCTTCGCTTGCGTTGGGCTATAGAAGCTATAGAACAAGTCAAGCACTTCGAGGCTAGATAACTGACTACTGTGCATACCGAGTCTAGTCATGCCCTTGGCAACGATATCTAGCTTGAGGTTCAGTTGTTCGCGGATTAGTTCAAAATCGGCTTTCCCGACTGGTTTATATGGCACGATAATGTAAAACCGACGCGTCAATATCTTATTCGAAGTGATAAGCGAGCGGATGAATTCGTCATAGTTCTGTAGTTGCGCCCGATAGATTTCTTCAGTTTCATCGTTCAGTCGTTCGCCTAAGTCTTCGAGGTATTTATCCATGTCAATTTCGCGGGTCCGAACGAGGATTTGCAAGCTAGAGCCAACCGAGTTCAAAAAGCTTTCATAGATGTCAATGATTGCGTCTTGCTCTTCTTCACTGCGCAGTTCAAAGTTGAGTGATGACACTTCAAGCACGGCGCGATATTCTTTACCTGGAAGCTGCAATACTCCATCGCGAACGCTCTTGATTGCAATTTGGTGACGCGCGCTGGTTTTACTCTTCGACTTCTGTAAGACGAACATGTAACCCTCCTTTCTTGGTGGTTTCAAACTGGAGTCTGGCGGCTGGGTTCTCGATGGTAGCTAAAATACGAGCTGCCTCCATAGCGTCGAGTTTTGGTAGCGCTACTCGCTTCCGATCTTTGGTCTTCGCCTTCTTGGTGGCTTTTGCTTCGCGCACTAGGCTATAGTTCTCGCGTAGTGCTGTCGTGTTTTTGTTGAACAGGTAGTAGCGCGGGCGGATATTGTAGCGGATTATCGTAACCAGCCAGTTGGCAATAATCTTGCCTTTGATTCGGATAGCTAGGACAGCACAGACGAAAGTGACAACCGCCATCGTGATGTATTTGTATGGCGCATTCCCCATAATTGGTGGCAGAATCGCGTACAATCCGGCACTGACAAAGATCGGTACGATTAACAGCAGAACTTGTGAAAAGCCCATCGATCCGATAATTCGGTCCTCGACGGTTGTTACTTGAGCTGGAACAAC
>CALEKV010000134.1 GCA_937902525.1 uncultured Candidatus Saccharibacteria bacterium
CGCTCAGCCGGTTTCCAAGCGTCACTCAAGATATAAGCCTGAGGGTGTCCGTGAGCACTAGTTATGAAGATGTTTTTTGGATTGCATATAAATCAGTTCTGGGTGCGGCGGGCGGAGGGTTTGATGTGGTACTTTCTCCACTCAGTATTTACCAGGGCGATGATAAGAATAGCAAAACAATTACCTTACGCGCAAAAGTCACCAATTACGATAAAACCTTGACCGATGCCGACGTCGCGCCGCTGATGGACGCGGCGGCCGCCGCCGCGCGCGAACAGCTTGGCGCCGAGCTTATATAGCGCCACTAAGATGGTGCGTAATCTGCTTGTGCTATAGTAATGTTATGAAAACAAACAGGCGCCCAGGTAGTTTGAACGTAAAAAATTTTATAATAGCACTCACTGCTGTAAAAAACGCCTTTTTTAGCGGGACAGCGGCACAGCTGTCGGCGGGAGTGGCGTATTATGGTACACTCTCATTCTTCCCGTTAGTGGCGG
This sequence comes from uncultured Candidatus Saccharibacteria bacterium, assembly GCA_937902525.1. Classification (GTDB taxonomy): domain Bacteria; phylum Patescibacteriota; class Saccharimonadia; order Saccharimonadales; family Saccharimonadaceae; genus Saccharimonas. The sequence continues at coordinate 498 of CALEKV010000134.1, forward strand.
CTTTAGTAGCGATTGCTAGTATGACATTAAGCAAGGCGCAAGTGGCGGGAATTGTTAATGGCATGGCGCTATATATGCCAGCCGATATTGCTAGTTTGCTCTCTACGCAACTGCAGAATGCCTCAGCTCATCAACAGGCTAATTTTGTCATAATGTTACTCGCCTTGGGGCTGTCTATATTTGGCGTATCTGGCGCAATGGATAGCATTGTTCGTGCCATGGCCACTATATATCACGTTAAGGACACGCGGCCCATTGTCATACAAAAGCTCATCAGTATTGGCTTGACGCTTGGGTTTATTGCGGGTATGGCAGTGGTATTACCGCTGGTGTTCATTGGCGATAGCTTTTTGGCCCGAGTCGGCGTGACCTATGAGGTAATTGCAGCGTTTAGCGTACTTCGTTGGGTCATTTTGCTGGCGGTGGCCGTGGTGGGGATTGGTGTGGTCTACCATTTTGCTTTGCCTGGGCCACGCCGGTGGCGTTGGTTTAGTTGGGGGTCTGTGATTGCTACGGTATTATGGATTGGTGTTACCTGGCTGTTGTTTGTTTATTTACAATTGTTTGCAAATTTTAGTAATTCATACAGCTTGTTCGCGGGGGTTATAGCGCTGATGATGTGGATTAATTTTAGCGCGCTGGCTGTGTTGATTGGTGCT
>CALEKV010000135.1 GCA_937902525.1 uncultured Candidatus Saccharibacteria bacterium
TGCCGATACAGATAACAACCGCGTATTGATGTATAGCAACAACGCCCCGGTCCGGCCGGTGACGAGTTCCCCTGCATCTGGTGCAACGGGTATTAGTAGTACGCCGACATTCCACATGAGTTCAATTGATGGCGACGGTGACGCCCTTCAGTACAGGGTTGAAATCGCTCGCGATGCCGGGTTCACCACGGGTGTAGTGTCATATAGCCAAGCCTCATCGCCAACCGGGTGGAGCGGGCAGACAATCGGAAACGCCTATGGGCTGGGAGCGATTGCTTCGTACACTCTTAATACTATAGACGCATTGTCAGCCAACACGACCTATTACTGGCGTGCATATGCGTACGATGTATATGGCACTAAAACATGGACTAGCGCTAGCGATGTTTCAATGTTTACAACATCACCACCTCACTCGATCGCCATAGCTAGCCCACAACAAAACGTTGTGGCTGGCCAACCTTCGACCGCAATACGCCTTGAACTTCGAGATAGTATTAATAACTTGGTGAGGTCTAGTACGCCGGTGCGTATTTATTTAAGCTCAACGAGTGTTACGGGTACTTTTTCTGCGGTTGCTTCGCCTTTTAGCGCGATAACTTATATCGATTTACCCGCCAACGCAACAGGGGTTAATGTCTATTACTCAGACGCCACAGTTGGCAACTTTACACTTACTGCGTCCGACAGCAACCCGGCGGACGGCAGTCAGGGACTAATCGATGCTACGCAACCAATAAGCGTAACACCAGCATCGGTTTCGCATTTTGATTTTTCGGCAATTCCGAGCCAAGTGGCAGGAGATCCGTTTACAGTAACTGTGACGGCAAAAGACTCCTACGGCAACATTGTTTCTGGCTACTCTGGGAGCGCAGGTCTTTCATCCACACTACAGGCGCCAATTCCGACAACAGCTATCTTTACCAACGGGTCTTGGAGCGGCCAAGTCACCTTAACCAAAGCGGGGAACGCTCGTCTTACGGTTACGCAGGGTAGTGTCCATTCAGATAGTAACTTTTTTACGATTGATGCAGGTGCAATTAGTAGGGCGTCAGTTGACCCGGCTAGCTCAGCAGTAAAAGCGGGTGCATCAAGTACGTTCACGGCAACGGCTTATGATGTATATGATAACGCTATAACCAGTGGTGTGACATATGCGTGGTCAGTAGACGAGGCTATTGGTAGCGTGAATCCACTAAACCAGCGAACAACATCTCTTACAGCAGCAAAATCGATTGCAGCTGGCCTGGTAACAGTTACAGCCACTAAAGAGTTGGCAGTCAATGCCAACGCCAGCGTGACAACAATACCGCACCATTATGGCGTGACTGCCCTACCTACTAATGTTGTTGCTGGGGCGAATGTTGCCGCTACTATTACGGCGCGTGCGCTTGACGACAGTATAGTCGCTAACGCGAGCGACTCATTGGCACTTGATGAAGCGACGCATACCATCTACCCTCAAACCATTACACTTATTAATGGTGGCTGGTCGGGTAACCTTATTATGACAAAAGCTATGGCTAATAATCAGGTGTCTATTACAGGATACGGTGGGTCTATTACGGGTACAAGTAATACATTTAATATAACTGCTGCTGCTCTAAGCACGGTAACGGCTACACCGGATAGTGTGTCTATGTCTGTAAATACTACCATGCCGCTAACTGCGCAAGCGTATGATCAGTATGGGAACTTAATAAATACTTTGACATATAACTGGACAACGTCAATCGGCGCAATCCCGGCAAACGGAAAGTCAGTAACATACTCTTCTGGAACCACTAGCGGTAGCGGTTCCATACATTTGAGTGCAACGGAACTAGGCGTTACTAAAACGTATGATGTTCCTGTTGTTGTGACCAGTCTTGCCGTGGATCACTTCAGCTTTTCGGTTATACCTGGTCAGGTTGCGGGGCGTAATTTTCAGGTGACTATTATGGCAAAAGACGTGTATAACAATACGGTCACTACGTTCGCTGGGAGCGGTAGTTTAGCGTATTATGCCGGTACAATCACGCCGTCTGTCACAACGGATTTTACTAACGGTACGTGGGTGGGGTCGGTGCGCGTAACCAAGTCATCTGCGAACACCTTTATCACGTTTAGCGACGGTAGTCATGCTGGGAGCAGTAATCCATTCGACGTAGTGCCGGGTAGTATGGCATCGGTGAGTGTTGCGCCGGCATCCGCCACTGTGCCACTTTTACAGTCGCAGCAGTTTACTGCACATGCATACGATTCCTACTTAAATGAAATAATGGCGGGCGTGCAATATACGTGGTCAATCAATGATGATTCGCTTGGGGGGCTTTCACCACTTGCCGGGGCGGCTACAAACTTTGCTACTGGTACTAAGGCAGGGAATACATACATAAACGTTCAAGCAGTTCAGGGAGTGGTATCGCAATCAAATAGCGTGTTAGTCAATGTATCGCCAGCGGCGCTCGATCATTTTACTTTTGACACCATATCATCACCGCAACCGTCACAGGAACTTATTAACGTAAAAATACGCGCTCGTGATCAGTACGAGAATGTGGTTGATTCATTTAACTCCTCTGTGTTGTTGAGTGACCTGTCGGGCAGTATGACTCCAACGCAGTCAACTAATTTTTCAAATGGTACGTGGGAAGGTTTTGTGCGCATTAGCAGCGTGTATACTCTTAATAAAATTACTGCAACGTCTGGGTTAGCAATGGGATCGTCTAATCAGTTTGATGTCATATCTAACGTGCTCGATCATGTTGTAATTACGCCGTCCAGCGCATCTGTTGTGGCTAACCAAACTCAAGCTTTTTCCGCCCAAGGGTATGATGTGTTTGGTAATGCGATTGTTGGGTTGTCGTATAGCTGGTCGGTTATTGGTGCGATTGGGTCAATTTTACCACCTAATGGTGTGGCGACAACCTTTACGGCCAGCCCCTCAACCGGGCAGGGAATTGTGCGCGCATCAGTGGCACAGGGTAACATTTCCAAACAGGCCGATGCTCCAATCACCGTGCGCCCAGGTGCATTGGATCATTTTGTGTTAACGCCAATACCAGATGTGGTAGCAGGCGAGGCAACGTATGTCACCTTGACCGCAAAGGACTCCTTTGATAACACAATCACCAGCTTTACTAGTAGCGTTGATTTGTCGGATGAGCGTGGTGGTATTGTTCCTACATCTACCGGCCCGATGACCGCCGGGGTATGGACGGGGCAATTGGCGTTCCAAAAGAGCGGCTTGAACCGTATAAAAGTAACCCATGGCGCAACACAAACAATCTCTGATCAATTTACTGTTTCACCAGACGTACTTTACAGTGCTGATATTAACCCAAATCCACTCACCATAACAGCAGGTAAGGCGCAAGTGGTGACGGGTTACGGTAAGGACCGGTTTGGTAACGTCATTGAAGACATTTCTTATACATGGTCTATCCCCAGTGTAGTAGGGGTGACCAATTCGATTGATACAAAAGAGGTCACCATTACTGCCGCCACAAGGGTGGCAAACGCTACAATTAACCTGATTGTATCCTCTGGAGCGGCGCTTGCTAGCAAATCGGTGGATGCCACGGTTGTTGCAGACAATTTGGCGCAGTTTACTATAGCGCAAATTAATTCGCCGCAAATCGCCGGAAGCGCTTTTCAGGTAACCGCCACAGCCGCGGACCGTTATGGCAACACAGTTTCAACCTTTAATCAGACCGCACAATTAAATGACAGCACAGGTTCGATTTCGCCGACACAGACAGGGAGCTTTAACAATGGCGTTTGGTCTGGCCCGGTTACAATCACACAAACGGCAAGTGCCGACAGA
>CALEKV010000136.1 GCA_937902525.1 uncultured Candidatus Saccharibacteria bacterium
ACACCATGGCGATAGTCGCACCAAACATCGGAATCATGGAAAGTAAGAACGACATGGCCGCAATTGGTAAAACAATGTTCGGCGGCACGTCGTGGAAAAACCACCCCAGCACCAAAACACCCAAACCTGCCGTCGCACCGTCAATAGCCGAAACAGTAATTTGCCCAGTTACGAACCCGGTTACGGTATTATACATGCGCCGCACCAGGTGCTTGTGCCTTTTCATGGTCGTTTGATCAGAGTATAGCGCCCAAATCCTACTCATCCATTGCGGCCCCTCCACTAGCATGAAAAATGCAATAAATAAGGCAATAACTGCGGTGCCAATAAAGGTCACTACAGAACCAATACTCGCGATAAAACCCTGACCAGCCGTGCTTGCAAATGATATCACATAATTTTTTATGCTATCCAGGGCGCCGTCAATTTGCGGCTGGAGGTTATATTTTTCTACAACACCACGCGCCACCGACCACTGATTTTGGGCATTATCTACCCAGGCAGGAAAGGCTGCTGCAAGCTTAGCGGATTGTTCGACAATCGGTGGAATGACTAAAAATATTGTAGCGACAATAAATAGCACCACCGCCAAAAAAGCCGCCGCCGTCGCACCAACGCGGCTGTTACCAGGTAGGCGCTTACTAATCCAACCCACCGGTCGGCTTAAAGCTAACGCCAAGAATACCGCCACTCCAATAATAACCAACGCACCCCGTGCGACGTACAACAACAGAGCAATTAGCGCAAACCCAAACACCACCAGCCAAAACCGCACAAATGTTTTGGTATCTATTTCTATACGTGTTTTCATACAGTACAGTATAACATCACGTTCGGGATTGCATCACGTTCGGGATTGATGATACTATATATTTATGCAAACTGATGACCAGCCTATTGTAAACGTCAGCCATTTTAAGATGAATTTTGGTAAAAAATCCGTCGTCAAGGACTTATCTTTTACAGTAAATCGCGGCGAAATCTTTGGCTTTTTAGGGAGCAACGGTAGTGGCAAGACTACCACCATCCGCGCCCTATTAGGGCTATACACACCCACCAGCGGCACATTATTGATAGATGGCGAGCCCTTTAGCCCCAGCCGAAATGCACAAACTATAGGCTATCTGCCAGAAGAACGTGGTCTATATAAAAAAGAAAAGGTCATCGATGTCATGCGCTACTTTGGTGAATTAAAGGGTTTGCCCGCTAATGAAGCTTTGGAGCGCAGCCATACTTACTTAAAACGGGTTGGGCTGAGTGACTATGCCAATACCAAGCTGGAAAAGCTTAGCGGCGGCCAGCAACAAAAAATCCAGCTTGGCGTCACCATTATCAATAATCCAACATTATTAATTTTAGACGAACCAACCAAAGGTTTTGACCCGGTAAACAGGCGCCTGCTTATGGACATCATCAAGGAGCATCAACAGGCTGGTGCCACAGTCATTTTTATCACGCACCAAATGGAAGAAGTGGAACGCCTTTGCGACCGTGTACTGCTACTAAAAGACGGCACGGCGCGAGCCTATGGCACCATCAAAGAAGTCCGTAAGTCATTCGGCAACAGCAGCCTTGATGACATATTTATCCATGTATACGGCGACGAAAACAATGGGGGTGACGATGCATAATTTAATGGTAGTTTTCAAATTCGAATCAATCCGCACACTTAAAAAGAAGAGTTTTTTGATAACGGCCTTGCTGTTCCCAATTATGATGGCCGCCATTTTTGGCATAGTCGTCGCCAGCAACAACGCCACTGAAGATGCAGCAAAAAAAATGCAGGATGCCACTTTTAGTATCCAGGTTACCGACGAGTCTCAACTAATAGACCAACGAACTCTTGCGGCGCTAAAAGCCATCAAGCCCAGCAGCAAACAGGCTGGCATCGATGCTGTCAAATCAGGCCAGGTTGATGCCTACTTTTATTACCCAGCCGACGTCACCAAAGATAAAATTGAAATATACGGCAAAGACGTTGGCATGTTTGATAATGGTAAATATGACAGCGTGGCAAAAGCTATTCTAACCCAATCCGCCAGCAGCCAAATCAGCCCCAATCTAACGGCCATATTAGGCAACAAAACCTTATCACAAGTTACAACCTACCGCGACGGTACGCCATACGATGGCTTTAAAGAAGCAATCGTACCCGGCTTGTTCTTAGTGCTGTT
>CALEKV010000137.1 GCA_937902525.1 uncultured Candidatus Saccharibacteria bacterium
CACTGGCAATAAGGAAGAAGCAAAGATTTACTATCACCACACCGGCTTCCCAGGTGGTATCAAAGACGTGCAGCTTAAAGATGTACGCGAAAAGTTTCCAACCCGGATAATCGAAAAAGCTGTCAAAGGCATGTTGCCTAAAAACAAGCTTTCCGTTGGCCGCATGGAACGCTTAAAGTTGTTTGTTGGCCCAGAGCACACGCACTCTGCTCAAAAGCCAGAGAAAGTGGAGGTAAAGTAACATGGCTGACGCTAAATACTTGTACGGTTTAGGCCGCCGCAAAACCGCAACGGCACGTGCACGTTTATTGAAAGGCAAAGGTGAGATTATTATCAACGGTAAAACAGCTAGCGAATACCTTGATGGCAACAAAACCATGCTTGCCGAAGTCACCGACCCACTTGCCCTCGTTGGTAAGCAGAAAGACTTTGACGTCAGCGTCATGGTTAAGGGCGGCGGTATTAGCGGCCAGGTAGATGCCATTAAAATGGCAATCGCAAAAGCAATTACCGTTGGTTTTGCAGACCTGCGTAGCCCGCTTAAAAAAGCCGAGTTATTACGCCGCGACCCACGCGAAGTCGAACGCAAATCTTACGGTTTGCGCAAGGCTCGCAAGCGCGAACAATACTCAAAGCGCTAGTTTTTCAAATAAACTACCGAACTCAGTCCAGCAGTGGGCTGTTTTTGGTTATGGTTGCACTACCCATATGTACTCGTATACCATATACATATGCTAAAAACCTACACCGCCCATAAAGACCTGGTTGATAGGGTTCAAAATACGTATGAATACTTCGACAGAAAACACTCAACAATCGCTATCGGCTCCGCGGCAATACTGCTGCATCTATACGATAGTGGCATCGACATTTCGAGCTCACCTGTGTTGATGGATGTTCCCGACACCGATGCACTCGCAAACGAATACTTTATTGGACAGCTGTACGATGATCTAAAAGAAGGGAACTACCCTGACGGGTTTCAGTTTGAACTTTTTGGTCCGAACAATAGCAACGCGACTGGCTATGATACTGACGGAATCAGGGTAGCTGACGCTGCGGCTGATCTTTCATTACCATTCGAGGCATTTCCAAAATACAATGACAGTAGCCATGGCATCGACATCAACTCTGCCCGCAACACGGCGATGACACGTGGGAATGGACAGCTAATCATGCCAATGCGCGAAATCATTACTTGGAAACTATCCGTGGGCCGCCCGCGCGACCTAGCGTACTGCGCAGAGCTCCTCAATGTATTACGAGCAAATGATTATCTACTACCAGAAAATCAGCAGGAACTTGAAGCACCACTGAAGAGCAAGATGCAATAACTCAAGCGCCATAACAGCATCACGGCCCACCGTTATCGTAGCCGGTAGAAATAATGTATACTATAGCTATGTCTAAACCTGTCATTCTAACTGGCATTCGCTCGAATGAGGAGCCTACACTAGGTAATTACCTGGGCGCATTCGTGCCGATGGTGCAAATGCAACAAAAATACGCAGGTGAGTATCAAATTAACATGTTCGTACCCGACCTCCACAGTTTCACTACACCAATCGACCACACCAAACTATATGAAAACACATTGCACAACTTAAAATATTTTATTGCAGCAGGCCTGGATTTCGCCAATGCCGATACGTACATTTACCGCCAAAGCTACATACCAGCTCACAGCGAGTTAACATGGATACTCGATTGCTTTACATATGTCGGCGAAATGCAGCGCATGACCCAATATAAAGATAAATCAAGCGAGCATGCCGCAAGCGTCACGATGGGACTTATGAACTATCCAGTGCTCATGGCCGCTGACATTTTGTTATACAATGCAGAGCACGTACCAGTTGGCGAAGACCAGTTTCAACACCTGGAAATCACTCGCGACATCGCAACGCGAATGAACAATAAATTTGGTGATTTATTTACAGTGCCCGCCGCAACTGCGGATCAATCTAAGTTTATGCAGCGTAACAACGGCTTGCGTATCCGCAACTTGACTGATCCCCTCAAAAAAATGAGTAAAAGCAGCCCTGAAGACAGGTCTAAGATTCTCCTAAGCGACATGCCTGAAGCGGCAATAAAAAAGATTATGTCCGCTACAACTGACAGTGTGGGCTCAGTACATTTTGACTGGGACAACCAGCCGGGCATTACAAGTCTATTGCAGATTATGTCATTGCTAAGCAACCGCAGCCAAGCAGAAGTCAACGCAGAATGGGAAGGCAACACGCACTATGGTGATTTTAAAAAGGCCGTAAGTGAAGTGGTGGCCATATTCCTTGCCGATTTTCAGGCCCGATACAACGCTATCTCGAATGAAGAGCTGCTGGCTAAATTAGAATCTTGCGAAGCTACTATGCGTATTGTCGCCAACGAAACATTATTACGCGTTCAAAAAGCGGTCGGACTCAGGCAGTAAATAATTCGCATATACTGTATAATAAAAGCATGAAGGTGACAACGAGTGATTTGCTGGCTATTTTACGACGCTTTAACGTAGCGACTAGCGAACACGTTCCACGCCACATTGACCAAGTCAAACAAACTAATCCAAGCTCCATCAACCAGCTAATAGAGTTCCGCTTTAACAAGCATAAATTTTTTGTATTGTTTGACGAGACCGCATTAGACAACGAAGAATACATAATGGATCAGATCTATACGGCAAAGAGCGACGCATTAGGCGTACTGCTTGAAAACCCAACCAGTGAGCTCTCTACGTACGGCCTACCTTTCAAAGGCAAGGATGCCTATTTGTTCCAGTGTATCAACGGTAAAAAAAGACTTGATGTTTTGTTGGCCGAACAGCACCCAAATATCAGCCGTAGCACTTGGCAAAAACATATCAAAGCCGGTAACATTGCCGTAAACAATCAGCCGGTTGATTCGCCAAAATACGAGGTAACTGATGCGGATTCTATCGAAATCAATATTCCCAGTAGTACCGATTTTAGCGGGTACGATTTACCGGTTCTATTTATGGATGATAGCGTGGTGGTTGTTAACAAACCACAGGGTATTTTAACGCACTCCAAGGGCGCGTTGAATGACGAGTTTACCGTGGCGGATTTTTTTAAGCGGTACACCAGCGCCGGCCTCGACACAAATCGCCCCGGTGTTGTTCACCGTTTAGACCGTGATACGAGCGGCATTATTATCGGCGCGCGCACTCCTGAAAGTTTTGCGCTATTAAAAAATCAGTTTGCCGACCGTAAAGCTAAAAAATGGTATCTGGCCGTGACCGATGGTAACCTAAAAAGAGATTCAGCGCGTATCAACGTACCCATAGGCCGCGATCCAAAACAACCTAGCAAATTCCGCGCCGATATTAACGGCAAGCACGCAATTACTGAATACAATGTGATTGCACGAAACGGCAAGCATGACTTAGTGCTCCTTCACCCCCTGACTGGCCGCACACACCAGCTACGCGTACACATGGCGCATTTAGGCGCGCCCATTCACGGCGACAGGGTATACGGCAAAAGTGCCGATAGGCTGTATCTACATGCCGCAAAACTTGAAATCACAACGGCACCCGAACAACGCAAAACTTTTCAATCACCTATTCCGGCGGAATTTTATGAATTAGTGCCTACAGATAATGTTGATATTTAACCCAAACACGAAAAAACAAATCGACTCGATACTTGTGGATATGCCGCAAGGAGTTTTGCTTACTGGTGTGGCCGGTGCCGGTTTGCTAGCTACCGCCAAATACATAGCTGGCTCGCAACTCTCCGCTATCATTGGACCTGTTAATAAAGATGGTGACATCAACCCGGTTAAAGGCACCATAAGCGTTAAGCGTATTCGTGAGCTATACGATCAGTCCCGCAGCAAATCCTTAAAACGACAGGTGTTTATTATCGATAATGCCGATCGCATGTCTGCTGGCGCACAGAATGCCTTTTTAAAGCTATTAGAAGAACCTAATCCGCAAGTGGTATTTATTCTAACGACTCACGCCACAACATTATTATTACCAACAGTTTTATCGCGGGTAGAGCAAATAAATATTTTGCCTATTACAAACCAGCAAAGTGTCGATTTATTAATCAATTACAAACTATCCGCTAGCCAGCAAGCCCAAGCACTATTTGTCGCGGCCGGCAAACCAGCCGAGCTAACACGCATGGCGGAGAATAACTCATATTTTGAAGCCAAGGCAAGCATTATGAGTGCCGCCAAAACATTTGTAAGTGGCGGCCGTGTCGACAGACTGCAGGTTGCTTTTGCGTATTCCGTCGACCGTGAAAAGTCTCTGCAATTATTGCGGTCAAGCATAGCCATCTTGACTTTTACTATAAAAAATAAGCCGTCCGCAGAGGCCATTATGCACACCAAGCGCTTAGCTGATGCTTACGATGCAATCGCGGCCAACGGCAACGCAAAACTACATTTAGTAGCAACCGTGCTATAATAGCATACATATGTTTGGACTATTGTTAGTCGCAGCCTTTGCGTTTTGGGCAGTTATGCAGCGTGAAACCATCGCTGAAATTGCCGAAGAAACCCCGCAACGTATTGCCAGTAAGTTAAACCAGCTTTGGGACATCGCCCAAGAATCTTTGCGCGAACGTAAGTATTTGCGAGCAGAAAAAGCGTTGCTAACCATTTTACGAGTCGACGAACGTAACGCCACGGCCTACAATCGCTTGGGCATTTTATATGCCAAACAGCAGGCCTACAATGATGCCATTGAATGTTTTGAAATCGCCCAAAGCCTAGAACCAAGCGCCAGCTCACTGCACAACGTTGGGCTGATATACTTCGAAACTGGTAACTACGAAAAAGCCGGCTTAGCTTTTGAACAAGCGCTAACTATGGAAGAGGACGTCGCATCCCGCCATATTGCCTACGCTAAAGTGCAGGAAAAGCTTGGTAATAAAAAGAAGATGATAAACGCCCTAGAACGCGCTATCGAACTTGAGCCTAGTGTACCAAGCTACAATGCCTTGGCGGACGCGTATGATGCCAGCGGCGAAGCGGAAAGGGCAAGCAGCATTCGCGCCAAACTAAACCGTGCCACCGCCAGCAAAAATCCGCCCCAACGCCAAATCAGCCAGCCCCGCAAGGTGATGTGATAATATTGTGTTTATACCTGTTATGCGATAGAATAATGACTGTACTTTTATAAAGAGTATGTTTATGCCGCTTTAGCTCAGCTGGTCAGAGCAGCTGTTTTGTAAACAGCAGGTCTACGGTTCGAATCCGTAAAGCGGCTCCAAATGAATTATAAGACAACCATAAATGGTTTTCTCATTGCGCCGTGTGCGGAATGAATCCGCCACTCGGGCTGCTCTTTCCAAAAAAAAACATGCTGGAATCGTGTAGTGGCAATCACATGAGACTGTAAATCTCACGCCTTTCGGCTTCGTAGGTTCGAGTCCTACTTCCAGCACCAAAATTTAAAGCTCGTCCCTGTGACGGGCTTTAAATTTTGGTAGCGAATCTGAGCCTTGACTCACACCGTATTTTACTTATGATTTGAAATTTATAGTAATAATAGTTTAATAAACACATGGCATTTGAAATCCCCAAAGGCGCTGACTATTTCTGGTTTGGCTTTGATTTACGAGTACTAGTTGCCGACCCAGCAAAGATAGACCCCTACCTGGGTGATTTAAATGATTGGCCAAAGCATATTACCGGCAGTCCACCGGTATTTGATACTCCTGACCTTAATCATACGCTACTATTCAATAACGTCCGCCGCTTGTGCGCCGATGCCGAACCAATAACTGTCCAGCCAACTCATGATGCATATTTTGGCGATAGTGGTGAAGCACCCGCAACCGTGTTTGCTAACGGTAAGTTAAGAGTGCTCCACCGTGCGCTCTTAGGGGAGCTGGCAATGAATGGCTATATACCAGGCCGACACTTTAATCCATTATATGCGGGCAGGGAATACAATCCGCATACTAGCCATATGGAAGGTGAATTAATTCCCAGGGATCCACTAACGCTATCTTACCTTTCGCTTTTTAGGAAAATTAAGGGCCGCAAATTTGCGCAGGAAAGATTCCCTCTCGGAGGAAGATCGGAAGAGCGTCGTGTAGGGAAAGAGTGTAGATCTCGGTGGTC
>CALEKV010000138.1 GCA_937902525.1 uncultured Candidatus Saccharibacteria bacterium
AGCCATTTGATCTTACCTTCAATGGCATTTTTATTGCTCGTCAAAGGCGCCGAAGCAACTTGCGGCGAGTAGCCGTTATCAAGCATCGCCTGCCACGCTTCGTGTAGTCCCGGCATTGGATCAAGGTTTTCAAAAAAATCGGGTGAATTATAGATTTCCTCGATGCCTGGTCGTAACTCTTCGGGATAATCGTGCACAACATAAAAATGAGAACGAGGAACTCTCAAATCACTAGGTATGTTCACCAGTGCAGCATTATCAAAGTCGGCCATTACGCCGTCCATATCAACTAGTACCATCCTTAATCTTTCTATCATATATCCGCCTTTCGACTTGCCAATTATATCCAAAGTCATAAGTATTTTGGTACCCCGAGCTGGAATTGAACCAGCGACCTTAGGCTTAGAAGTCCTCTGCTCTATCCAACTGAGCTACCGGGGCATGTAATGGTTTTAATTATGACGCGATAGCTAAACAATCAGTTGGATAGAGCAGGGCACTCATTACCTGCTGAAGGCTCCCCAACTGAGCTACCGGGGCATAAGGACAGTATAGCAAGAACTGCCAAACACCTACAATCTTTGCTTGAAACTTTAAGCGTGTGTTCAAATCAATACACAAAATAAAAAACACCCTGCAAAAAGTGGGATATTTTTATTTGGGGCGAATGATGGGATTTGAACCCACGGCCTCCGGAGCCACAATCCAGCGCTCTAACCAACTGAGCTACATCCGCCATAAAATTTGTTTACGAAAGGTGCTTGGCATATATTAGCAGTTGGTTAGAGCGCTGGCGCTTCATAATTCGACTCGCCTGCGGCTCGGACAGCAACTGAGCTACATCCGCCATAAAATTTGTTTACGAAAGGTGCTTGGCATATATTAGCAGTTGGTTAGAGCGCTGGCGCTTCATAATTCGACTCGCCTGCGGCTCGGACAGCAACTGAGCTACATCCGCCATAAAATTGTATAAGGTACTATATCTTGTACTTATCCATGATTGTATACCGACGTAAAAATACTACAGTATTGTATCAGACGACTGGCAATTTGTCACCTGGAGTACGGGTCATACCGGTGTCGAAGCGAACTAGCTGGCGATGTTTGAACAACTCTGGAGCTAGTGCTAGGCTGACGGACGCCCGGTGTAACTGGTGTGACATCCGCGCGCGCACCACTACTGAACGGCCGTATCGCCGAACGATTGGCGTGAATATTTGCAGTATTATAACTACTGATATGCTGCCGATTATTTTCCATAGTTTGACGAGCAGAGAAGGTTTCATTGCTGGTCGACCCGAAGGCGCTCTTTTGCGAGACAAGGCGAATACCACTAGAATGTATGATACGCGACCTATCGATTTGATTGCCAGATATTTTGCTTATGTCAATCATAACCTTATTATACTGCAAATAAAATGATATACTAAACTTGTTGTACGCGGGTGTAGTACAGCGGTTAGTATACAAGTTTTCCAAACTTGGGATCGGAGTTCGATTCTCCGCACCCGCACCATTTTAGACGAACAGCCTCTTCGGAGGCTTTTTGTATCTGTTGAGGCATGGTTCTAACCTTTTCAATCTCAGCTCGCATGCCTTTCGCAGAGTTGGCAACTGGAATAAGCCACTCATTAGGGGTGACTTCCAACTTTCTATCAATCAGTATCGGGTTCTGACCAATTGCGAGCAATATGTCTTTCTTATCAGCGATATCGCCATTCATAAACTTTTCAACGGCAGCCGTCAGCTTTTCAAATGTACTGGTTGCGGTTTCGTACCAGTTTTTAACGCGATAGGCGACACCAGCTTGCTCTTCTTGTAGTTTTTTCAATTCAGCTTTCAGTAGGTCGGTCTTTGCCTTGAAATCACCATCACTCACCAGACCGCGCGTAGCCATATCAAGCAAGCGGTCTAGCTGGCTCTGTGTATTAGTAATCGCATTATTCTGCGAGGCTTGTACCACATCGCGCTGCTCGGCTTCTTTTTCGGCAGTCTCTCGTAGTGCGCCCATCGCCCATTCAAGCATCTTGGGGTGGAGTTCACAGCTATCAAGCAACGCAAGCAGCTGTTCATATAAATCATCTTCACGAACGTTGAGACCGCGTTGGTCACAACCGCCGACTTTTCGCCCAGTACAATGATAATAAGTGTACGTTTTGGTTTGACCAGTAGACTTGATGTGTTTCGTTTTCGTCTCGGCAGTTATCATACCACCGCAACCACCACACAGTATAAAACCTCGCAGTGCG